>CAZYQJ010000020.1:0-19005 GCA_964649925.1 uncultured Litorilinea sp. | reverse complement strand
ACATGTTGGGGCTGTCGGCAGGAGCCGCGCCCTACCTGGCAGGGCTGGTGCGCGAACGGTTGGGGTTGATCTGCCGCCAGTTGCGGCCCGACACGATCCAGCGGTCAAGCCGCGCCCTGGTCGCGCCCGTGGATCGTCACTTGGCCGCGCTGTGCGGATCGGATGCCGTCGCCGCCGCGCTGGATGGGTTCACCGGCGTGATGATTGGCGTGGTGCGCGGCGAGGATGGATGGCAGACGCAGCCCGTCGCCCTCGAAGCGGTGATTGGCCGCGAGCGCAGTCTGCCGCCTGACTTCTGCGCCCCAACGACCTTCGGCATTACGGCCGCCTGTCTGGACTACCTGCGCCCACTGGTGGGCGACCTCTCCCCCGCGCCCATCCTCCTGTAGCGACTCTATTCCATCGGGTACTTCAGCCCCCATTGAGCGCGCAGCGTGTCCATCGTCTCCATGATGGCCAGCGTTTCGTCGAGCGGCATGATATCGCTCTCCGTCTTGCCTGCCCGCAGACAGCGGTGGACTTCATCCGCCTCATAGTTGTAGCCGTTGCCCTCGTACGGGACTTCGATGGTTTCGGGCAGTTTGTTGGGCCAGTCAACGACCAAAGTAGAAGGATACCACCAGCGCGCCGGGAGGCGAATGTACCCCTCCGTCCCCATGATGATCGCCTCATGCTGCGAGCGCGTGCGGATGGCCGTGCTGAGGACAGCCAACTGCCCGCCGGGGTAGCCCAGGATCATCCCGGCCTGCTCGTCCACGCCGGTTTCCCCCAATTCGGCCAGCGACACAATGCGGTCAGGCCGCCCCAGGATCATCGAGGCCAGGTTGATCGGGTAGACGCCCACGTCGAGCAGCCCGCCGCCGCCCAGTTTGAGGTCAAACAGCCGTGTGGCCGGGTTGACCTGAGACCGAAAGCCAAAATCGGCGGAGATCATCCGCACCTCGCCGATTACCCCCTCGGCCAGCAGGCGTCGCAATTCTACAAAGAGCGGCATAAAGCGCGTCCACACCGCTTCCATCAGAAAGAGGTTGCGCGCGCGTGCCAGGTCAATCGCCTGCCGCGCCTGGGCCGCGTTGATCGTAAAGGGCTTCTCACACAGCACAGCCTTACCATGATCCAACCCCTGGATCATGTTGGACAGGTGCAAACTGTGGGGCGTGCCGATGTAAATGGCGTCCACGTCGGGATCGGCGGCCAACGCTTCATAGCTGGCGTGGCGGTGAGGCACGTTGAACCTGTCGCCAAAAGCATCGGCGGTCTGCTGGCTGCGTGAGCCAACGGCCACCAGCTTGGCGGTGGGTAGGGCCTGCAACCCTTGGGCGAATTTGGACGCGATGTTGCCCGTGCCCACAATGCCCCAGCGCAATACCTCGGTCATCGTCAACTCCTTGGGAGATTGTGCGGTGGATGGTCTATTTGGTGTTGAGAGTCTAGTGCCGTCTGTCTAGCTCTGGATTGTTTCCAACCCATTGTGCCCGCGAGGAACGTTCTTGTCCAGATTAGGGACCAACTGGAGCAAGGCGCGTTCATCCGGGGCCAGCGCGATCTGCTCAGCGCGGTAGCGGCGCATACAGTCCAGGTCGTCGAGCGAGAGACCGTGGACGGTACGCACGAAGATGAGGGTGAAGGGGTTTTCGGTGGGCAGCAGCGTGATGTTGAACTCGTCCAGCAGCGAACGTGTCAGGTCGCTGTCGGCGTTGCCAGAGGCCGCGGCAAAGTCCAGCGTAATGCCGTAGACCGCCAGCCGGTCCGCCACGTCATAGTTGCCGGTCGGTTTGGCTCGGTTCCAGGCCGCTTCGATATAGCGGCGGTTGGTGGGCGTCTGCGTCTTGGTCGAGGACTGTGGTTCGGCCAGTCCCATCTCCATGGCGCGCAGGCGGCGTTCCAGGTCTTGGGCATCGGCTGCGCCGCGCCAGAGCAGGTGCTCAATGCTAAACTCGGCGGCCAGGGCGCGGATCAGGTTGTCGCGGATGGGGTTCGCCTCTTGCAGCGTCACCGGAGCCACCGACTCGCGCACGGTCTGGCGGATGAACTCGGCAATGGTACGCGCCTGGCTGGGACCTGCGCTGCCGGTAGCCGCCGCCCCTTCACGCAAAATGCGCTGCATCTGGGTACGCCACTTGGCCGTTCCCCAAAGCTTGTCCAGCCGTTCTTCGCTGCGCTGTCCTTCCACGTCCATGTGCTTGCGTAGATAGGCCAGACAGCGGTCCCACAGAGACTGGTTAAGATGCGGTTGGTACAGATAGCTCTGGGCGATGTCAGGCGGTGGCACCATGGGCATCTCGGGTGGCGTGCTGAGGTGCTGCAACTCGTCCATTGCCTCGCGCAGCATCTTGTGCCACCCTTGCAGCACCGCCACCAGTTGCGAATAGGCGCGCGTCAGCCCTTCATGCGCGGCGTTTTGCAGCGCGCCCGTCAGTTCGGCTTGCGCCAGGGCAATGCGGGCGCGGCGGGCGCGGCGTTGGCGGCCCTGGTGAATGCGGATCGTTGCCAGCGCAGCCAGCAGCGTCCCCACAGCAAACCCAGCCAACGCCCATCCATCCTGGTTTGGATCCCAAGACCGGCCCACAAAGAGCAGATAGACCAGCGAGAGCAGCCCCACCAGCCCGGTTGCAATCACAGCGCGCAGCAGCACTGCACCCAGGCTCGGCTGTTTGCCCGCCATCTCGCGGAACTGCACCGCCCACTCGCGCCGCGCCAGGTCGTGCTGAATACGCGCCAACTGGCGTGTGCTGGGGGTCGATGTCGTTTGCAGCCGCTGTAGGGCTTCTTCGGCTTCATGCAGCCAGCGCTGCGTCTGGTCGGCGGCGCGCACCAACCCGGTAGGCGACTCGGAGAGCAAGTCCACCAGCCGTTTGTGCATCTTGACCATCAGTTGCGGATAGAGCCGGTCATCCGCTTCCAGCCCGGCGGCAAAGCCGAGCGCCGTATCCGGCCCAGCGGTCGCCAGCCCCCACGCCTCATTGACCGCATCGCGGCCCACGGCCAGGTCAAAGGTATTGCGTACCTGCGCGGCATATTCGTCAAATGCATTCGACCAGGCCAGCGGGTCGAGACGGCGCAGTTCATGCGCCGCGGCGGGCGGAAAGACAAAGCTCTGGCGCACCCCCAGGTCGCTGATCTCCTGCGGGTTCTCGTCGTCATAGAGTTCGGGCAGCCGCGCCGCCAGGTTGTGCAACGCTTTGGGCAGCGAAAAACCCAGATCCGCTAGGCTGGGACCGGGCTGTCGGTCGAGGAGCCGGGCCAGCGGGTTCGGCTGTGCCTCATCAGGCGTGTTGCGCAGCACCCACTCGCGCACCAACCGGCTTTCCTCGCGGCGGTTGACCGCGTGCAAAATCTGCTTGACCGGCACATAGTCGGCGGACGCACCGATCAGGCTGTAGGGGCGTTCCTCGGCCCCATGCACAGAAAACCCCAACTGCTCCTGGATAAAGAGGTCGCCGCTGCCCACGACCAGCGCTTCGAGCGCGTTGCCCGCCAAGACAGCCAGTTCATGGCTATCCTGCGCCAGCCCCTGGTTGCTCTTTTCACGGTCCAGCAGGTAAATGCGGTCAAAGAGACGGTCGCCCACATAACCGGCGAGTGTGGGCCGCGTAGCTTCTACCTGGGCCTTGAGCGCAGCCAGGCGCGCCTCATCACGGCGCACCCCTGTCAGGATTTCCAGTTCTTGCAGCGCGCTGGCCGCGGACGCGTCCTCGATGCCGCGCGTCAGGTCGGTGGCGTAGCTGCCTGTCGCAAAGAGGCCAACCACGTTGGCAATGTGGCGACGGCCCAGCCGCGCCATCAGCGCGCCCACCAGCGGCCAGATCTGTGCCGATGCCAGCGGTTCAAAGAGCGGCGCGACGACATACAACGTCGTCTGCACAAAGGGGTCATCGGGTGCGAGGTTGTCCTGGCGGATCGGGTCGAGGACATACGTTTCCAGCAGGCGCGCCGCGTAGTCGGCATGGATCAGGCTGGCGGTAAAGAGATCGGCGCGCGTGGCGCGGCGCAGCCCGTGGCTTTGCACCTGGCCTGTGACGCGCAGCCCGAGACCGGCCAGCCCCCCGGCCGGGGCGCGAAACTCATAGCCCTCATACCCCATCGGCTCAAGCACGGGTTCGGCCAGCTTGAGCAGCGCGGTGGCGCGGCGTTCCGACGCCGTGAGCAAGGTTTCGGCGCGCTCCTCGACCGCGGACGGGGTGCGGCGCTGCAGCTCCAGAAGCAGCCGCTCCGCATAATAGGGCGTCCACGCCGCGTCTTCACGCGGGCGGCGCAGATAAAACTGGGCGTAGCTGTCGCCCGTGAGCATCGGTTCGGGGATGACCGCGCCAAAGCTGGTGATCTGGTTGAGGTCCGGCCCCACAGCCTGGAGCGCGGCGCGCTGTTCCTGGGTCGCCTGGAAGCGAGGGACCAGGTGAAGCATCGCTTGCAGTCCCCAGCCGCCCAGACAGAGGATAGCGGCTCGACTGTGAGTGTAGGTGACCAGCATGGTACGCCTCAGGTGAGTGAACGGCGGTGAAGCGACTCCACACGCGGCCTGGGCTGCGAGTCAAACGAACCGTCGGGGGAAGTCAGCGTGATCTCTGGGAAAGCCGCCCACTGGGGGTTGAGATGAAACTCTTCCCGAATGGGGAAATCCAGGCTGTTTTCGTACTGGGCGCGGAAATCGTCCAGCCGCTCCAGCAGGGTGACCGGCAGCCCATGCACAATCCAGACGGCATCCATGCGCGTGGGGTCGCCGGTAGGGATCCAGCGAATATCCTCCTGGCCCACGGTGGCCGCCATCAGGTTAGGGTCATCCTGGCGGTTGGTCGGTACAGCCGCCAGCCGGATATGCTCCAGGTTGGATTCATGGAAGCTAAAGCGGTCGGCATCCCAACGGATGTAGGGGTTGAGCCGGTCAAGCCACTGGTGGATGCGGTTGTCGGGACGCTGGCGGATGCGCTCCATCTCTTCGCTGCGCTGTGTGCTGATGATGTGGTTGATGTCCACATTTTTCTGCACTTTTTCCAGCAGCGCGGCATTCTCGGAGGTTATCTGGTTGAGATGGTTGTAGATCTGCTCTGCGCCCAGCGCGCTCATCCCCTGCAGTAGTTGGTTATAGAGCGGGGCCAGCAGGTTATGCCAGTCGCTGGCCGTGACAGCAGAAGCGGCGCGGCGATAAAAATGATGCAGATAGTCGCGGCCCACCGCGCCGGTCTCTAGTTCATAATAAGTGCTGGTGCTGGCGTTGCCGTCGGGCAGGCGCGGGTCAATGCGGTCAGCTAGACGCCCCGCTTCCTGGTTGGCACGCGCCAGGGCGACGGCGCAGGTATCGATCTGGCCGCGCAGGGCTTCGCGCAGGATGCCTGCCTGCTTGCCGATCTGTGCCACCAGTTCCGTCTCCACCGCGTCACGCTTCTGGTAGAGCCGTGACCGCGCCTTGCGCGCCGCCATATCACGCGCCCGTTCGCGCGCCTGGCGCGGGTTAAAGGCCATCATGGCCACATCGCCCAGGCTGCTGCCGATCTGCTGTAGCTGCTCGACCATCCCCCCCTGCTGGGCCAGGATCTTGCGCCAGTGGGCGCGGTCTTCTTCTGAGACCGGCTTGCCGTTGATCAGGAAAAGACGCTGGCGCGGCAGCGATTCAGGCGACCCGGCAGTATTCCCCGCGCCAAGCAGGTCACACAACGCCAGCGCGCCGCGGATGCCGGTATCCATCAATGCCTGGCGCATGGTCTGGAGGATCGGTTCCCAGAAGGTATGCCACACGCCGCGCATTTCGCCGATCTCGTCCACCGCGCTGTCCAGCCGGTCATTGTCCACCGCAGCATACCGGCTGACCAGATGGGCCAGGAGCGTATGCCAGAGACTTTGCACGCGCTGGAGATCGCCCGCGGGCATGGGGCTGCGCGGGTCGGTGAGCGATGGCCCGGCGGCAAACCGGCGCACCAGGTCGGCGACAAAGGCGCGCTGCCAGAATGCGGTTAGAGATTCGTGCGGCGCGACGAGGGCCGAGGTCGCAAACCCGCTGTAGACCAGAAAATGGCCACGCTTGCCGACACGTCCATCGGTGCGTTCGCCTGTGACTTCACCCGCCGCGCCCGACAGGTCATAGAGCCGCTCGCGCACGACGTTGACTTCCAGCCCCAAAATCTCGCTGCTCAGATGGCTGATCGCCGTGAGTTGGATCAAATGCGCCGCCATGTTCTCGGCGTCGGTCTTGCGCGCCAGGCTGCGCCCATCGCGGTTGGTGCGCCCGATCAGATAGATAAAGTCAAAGGGCGTGTAAGGCGTGTCAGGTAGTTCGCGCTGCTCAGAAGGGTAGAGGGCGCGGAACGACTGCGTCTCCTGGAAGTAGTTCAGTTCCTTGAGCGCGGCATAGGCGTTGGCGCGGATGCGGCGGCGCTGCAGGTCGCTGGTGATCTCCGCCTCCAGCACGTCAGGCAGGTAGAAGATACCGACGATGCGCGCGTTGTTGCGGACTTGGGCGCGGATGCGGTGCGCCACGTCCATAAACATGCCCGAACCCGTCCCGCCGCACAAACTGCTGACGACATAGATCAACTGGTAGTTACCCACCACCGGAAAGCCGCGGTTTTGGGCCAGTTCCATGTCGCGGATCTTGTCCAGGTTGGTCAGTTTGGTTTCGAGCAGTTGCTTAAAGGTGACGTAATTGCGGAAAAAGCAAAGCCGCCCGATGGGGCGAAGCTGTTTGGCCCCATTGTGAATGTACCCCAGCGGGATCGACGGGTAGTTCCACCAGCGGGCGATCTCCGGGTGCTGGTCCAAATTGGCGACCAGGCGCGTGGCGTCAAACTTGCCCATATAGGCAAACTCGTCGGCAAAGAGCGGCTCCTGGTCCAATCGGTTGACCAGCGGCTCGGTGTCGAGTGCCACCAGTTGGATCATGCCGGGGAGTTGGTCGCCCCCCCAGACATTGCGTAAGCGGCGTTTGACGGCGCGCACCGTATTGGTGCCCATGCCGCCCACACCGACCACCATAGTCGGGTAAATCGTCGGTTTATCGAATTGTTGTGGCGTCGTATTGTTCATAACGTTAGGTTCCGGCGCCGAAGGTCGACTCAATCATAAAAGGGGACCTGCGGCTACGAACGGGTCCAACGGGACTCAGAATTACCAACTGCTGCTCCATGGATCCCCGCTCGGCTGATTGCCTGCCCCCCTGGCAGAATAGGCAGGTGAACCGGCATCGCTGCCAGGGTTGTTCCATACGCTGCCCCATTCCGAACTGCCCCAGGCAGATTCAGCACGCGGGGATGTGGCCGCGGCGGGCAGCGGTGCAGCCGGTTCAGGCACAGAAGCGTTCGCCGCGCTCACTTCACGCGTGGCAGCCATGGCGACTTCCTCTAGCTCGGTTTCGTCAAAGCCCCGGCCACGGATGCGCGCCACCAAGACCAGCAACACCAATACGGTCAGCGGGCCGGTGCACAGCACCCACGGCATACTATAGACCGGAACCACGACCGGCGCTAAATAACGCTGGTAGAGGCTCGGGCTGCGGAAGTTAAAATTGACCGTCTTGACATCATCCGGCAGACCGGCAATCGCCAAACGCAGTTGGCCACTGTAGAAGGTGCCGCGCAGTTCGTCCCCCGGAATCGCCTGCCGTGCGATCAGGGTGATGGGCACTTCGTACAGACCGCTCTCGTTCGGCGGGCCGTTCACCTCCACCGCAGGCATGTCTAGATATTCATCGTTGATAGGGATAGGCGCAGCCCCAGGGTCATCCCCTCCGCTACTGCCGATCCCTTGCAAGCCTGCCAACTCTACCACAAAGGGCGTCTTGCCGTTAAACCGGATCAACACCGTTTCTTGCACACGCCCCCCCGCGTCCTGCAGGTCGCGCAGGTGCAGGTCGCCACCGACAATCGACCACTCGACGCTGGCCACGCGGCTCTGCCATTCAACCTGGGCAGGCACAACGTCATAATCGCCGTTGGGACCGCTAAAGGTGAGCGTCCCCGTACAGGTAGCAGGCAGCACCGGCCCCGCGCTGGTAAGGTGCAGCGGGAGAACCGTGCGTCCTTCCTGTTCGGTCACGTCGCCGGTCACAATGTCTACGTTGCTGCATGAAGGCTCGCTCGACGTCACCGTGACCTTGAACGGGCGGTTTGCAAACGAGATCGGCAGCATCACGCTTTGGTCCAGCCGGAAATTGGGCGACGTATCAAACAGCACTTCGCCAAAATCAACCGTCTGAACATCGATGCGCGCCAGCGGGCGTTCCACGGTCAGGCTAACGGGCAGGCTTTCACCAGGACGAATGTTGACACTCATCGGGCGGCCCGCCGGATTCGTTGCCTGCAGCGTGATCTCCCCCTCGTAGGCCCCAGGCCGCAGGGTATCCATCCCTAAGACGCGCAGCGTAGATTGGACCGTGCCTTCTTCGGGCACATCCTCATTAAAGTCCAGCGTCACGCCTTCCGCCACCTCGCCTGTCTCGCTGTTACGCAGCACGATAGATGCGGCCAGGCCGCCGATCTCCTCCAATGTACCTGATCCCAGTTCGACGGGCCAACCCTCGGCGGGCATCTGGGCCAGGTCCAGTTGAGAGGGCAGCCCGCGCAGGTAGACCGCGGGCGCAAGTTCCAGCGTGGTCTCGGCCCAATCACTGAAGCGCAGGTTGTCTACTTCGCCCTGCACCACATAATACACACGATAGGCGCGGCCATCCACCGGTTTAAAATTCTCGTCGATACATACGCCGCCGTCACAGGTCATATTGACCTGATAGACCAGGGGCCGGTCTTCGCCCGCGCTTTCCTCGAAGACATAGGCTGTGGCGGCCATATTAGCAACGCTCGCCCCTGCGCCAAAGCCGACCTGCAGCCGGGCGCGGCCATCTTCTAGGAGGCCGGGGTTGCTCGGCAGCGGCAGAAAGACTTCCGCCGTAGGCAGCCCCTCGCGCGCCTCCAGCCGGAAACTGCGCGCCAGTTGCAGCGGCCTTTCGTCGGCCCCCAGTTGCAGATGCACAACGCCCGGCTCTTCACTCAGGAGCAAGGCGCGCGTGTTGTCCTGGCCGAAGATCTCCATCTCGGTCTCGTTGTTATAGATCAACGTTTCGCCGGAACCAGGGCCGACCGCACGCGCGATCAACAGCGGCGGCTTGCCCGCCGGATAGTAGCGCACCGAAGCCTGGCTGTTCGCCAAGCTGGGCGGCGGGTTGATCAATTCTGGATAGCTGGCCGCCTGAACCACGACAAAGCCGCTGGGATCACTGGTTTCAGCAGCCCATGCCCCCTCCGCCAGGCTGCCCGATTCCAGCACGTTGAGGTCAATGTTCGGGTCATTGAGTACATTGCTGGTGAGCATGGGCGCATCGTCGCGGCGCAGACCGGTCAGCGCACCGCGCGGGGTCACAAACGACACGCTCTGCACGCCTTGCGGCGCGCGCGTGGTGAACTCCAGCGTACCCGATGCGCTGTGTTCGGTGATCAGCGAGCGGTCAGGCTTCATGAGTGTGAAGATCTCGCTGAAAACATGCAGCAGGTCTTGGGCCGTACCAGCCTCTTTTACGCCAAAATCGGCAAACTGCTCGCGCAGGAATTCGCCGGAACAGCCCGCAGTGGCGTTGCACAGCACGACAGGGAAGACCAACACCCCATCAGCGCGCAGCGTTGCTAGCTGCTCTTCGATACGCGGGCGCTGCTGGCCGCTACCTGCGGGTGCGGTCGGTTCGCCGTCGGTGAGCAGCAGCACATACTGGTTGCGGCCCGGCTCTCGATTGGCCTGGAGGAGACCTAGCGTCAGTTCCAGCCCCAGGTCGATGCGCGTATAGCCGCGCGGGTTATAGTCCGTAGGCGGCTGGAGCGTGGCGGCCAGTTGTTGGCGGTTGGTTCCGTCACCCACACGCTGCAACGTCCCCAGCACGCCCACGCCCTCGGCGATGGTATCAAAGCGCACCACGGCCAGCCGGTCGTCGGCATCAGCCAGTTGCAGCAACAGCCGGGCGGCGCTGTAGCGTAGTTCTTCAGGGTCGCTGGGCGGGTTGGGGCTGGGGGCGCGGCAGGGCGGCGCGAAGGGGGGCGCGTCTTGAGGCCACGGCCAGCAGGTTGCCATACTGCCCGAATCATCCAGCACGACGACGACATCGATGGGTTGGGTCGGCGCGGCGCTTTCCGTTGGCTGCTGAATCAGTTGTGGGGCGACAGATGCAGGCGAAGCGGCGCGAACAGGGGCCGCCACCGGCCACACGGCAAGGAACAGCGCACACAGGACGATGGCACAGACCATCTTGGCGCTCGCCCATCCGGCAAGTTTACCGGTGATCTGAGAGGTGAGTGCTTGATTCATTCGTTCTTTCATCACATGCCCGGTCGGCGTTGCACCCAAGCGATGGTGCAGCAAAGACCAGCGCAACGGCGAGCCAGGGGCCACCTGCTCGCAGGACGCATTATCTCGTTTCCGAGATGGTACGTCAAGAAATGATAAAGGCTGCGCATAGTTGTAGATGGGCGCATAGACCGCGGATCATCACCGTTTAGTCAACGATAATGACGGACACGCGGTTCCAGAGGTATGGCCTCTGCCGCGGGCAAGATCTTCAAACGCAGACGGTATGGGGGCCGGATCCGGGTGCGGTGGGGAATGCGTGCCGGTCGCCTGGGACGACCGGCACGCAGCAATGGCTAGTTCTCCGCTTCGACCGCTGCCAATTCCTCATCCAGAATGCTGCTGAAGCGGTCGGCGGGCAGCGCACCGGGGATGATACTGCCCCGCTCCCCGCGCAGGACGATAAAGGTCGGCGTACCACGCACATACGGCGCGCCTTCGGCCATATCCGCGTTGACACGCTCCATCATCGTGGGGTCATCCAAACAGGCTGTGAATGTGTCCACATCCAGCCCCAGTTCTCCGGCAAGGTCAACAAAAACCGGTGACGGGTCTTCGATGGACCATTCCCCTACGCGCTCGAAGAGCAGGTGATGCATCTCCCAAAACTGGCCTTGTTCGGCAGCGCACTCCGCGGCCACGCCCGCAGCCGGGGCCTGTGGATGAATGTTGAGCGGGAAGTGCTTAAAGACCCACAACACCTGGCCCGTGTCCACATATGTTTCATCTAGCACGGCCTTGGTCTCGTCCACAAACTGCTTGCAGTAGGGGCACTGGAAGTCGGAAAACTCGACCACTGTCAACGGCGCATCCGCGCTGCCGCGGTAGAGATCGCCCGCCATGTTATAGCCAGGTCGTTCGGGATCAGGCGTCAAGCCTTCGGCAGAGGCCCAGAAGGGGATGCCCGGTTCAGGTTGGCCCGACTCTTGGGCCACCTGCGGCATATCGCCCGCCAGCATCGTGTCGATGACTCCGGCAAATTCGTCATAGGGCTGTGCGCCCACCAGTTCAAAGACGCCGCTATCTGCGGCGCGCACAAACTGGAACGAAGGCGTGCCGTTGAAGCCCTGGCTTTGGGCAGCAGTGACCCGCTCCTCCACAAGGGCGGCCTTGCTCCCATCCGCCACACACGCATCATACTGCGCCATGTCTGCGCCCACTTCCTCGGCCAAACGTGCAAAGACGGTGTCCGGGTCAGGATTGGCCTGCCACTCCTCGACGGCGCGGAAAAGCTCTGCGTGCATGTTCCAATAAAGCTCTGCGCCCTGGTCGGCCACACATAGGCTGGCGGCATGGGCGGCGGGCGCATTGGGGTGAAGTTCGGCTAGAGGCAGGTCATGGAAGACAACGCGCAGATGGCCCGCGCGCACGTAGGCTTCATCCAACGCCGGTTCCGTCTGCACAAAGTAGCGGCTGCAGAAAGGGCAGCCGAAGTCGCTGTACTCGATCATGACGAGCGGGGCATCGGGGTCGCCGCGATAAGGCATACCGTCCTCGGTGAAACCGACAGGCAGCCCCTTGTAGGTCTCCTCACTGGCAACAGCGGGCGAGAGCAGATCGGCCGCTCCAGGATCGGGCGAAGCCGCAGGTTCAGTGTCCTCGGCTTCGCCCTCGGCAGCCGGTGTCTGGGTTGCCTCGACAGGTGAGGCAGTGGGGACAGGAACGGTATCGCCAGGTGTACCTTCCTGCGTGTCCTCCGGCGTGACAACCGGTACATTACACGCGACGGCAACAGCCAGGACGATCACCAGCGCTGCCGCCAGCCATAGCCAGGGGCGTGCCGCAGCCCGGCCCAGATCGTTATCTTGATTCATGCTTGGTTCGCTCCACAAGTAAAAATGCGAAACCGCCAGGACCAGTCTCCGGCGGCACTAAACACGGGGTAGGGAGAACCATCTGCAAATGACCACCGCACCGCGTGGTGAGGACACACACGCTTAATGACAGGATAACATGAGCGGTGACGACGGTGTGTAAGCGATCAGACAGGCAAACTTGAACGAAGGAGCGTGCCGGGGGCACGGTCAAAGTTGGAAATTGCGACCATTGTCGGCCACAGCCTTCTGACTGTAGTTGGTCACATAGGTCATCAATTTGTCGTGCAGTTTCTTCCAGCCTGCGCTTTGCAGAATATCCACCAACTTCTCGCGGCTTTCGACGGCGCCGATCGTCAGCATTTGCGGACCTTCGCCGTACATGGTATACAGAACTTCGTTCGGCTCGATGCCAAGTTGCATGAGACGCGGGGCAAACTCCCGCACCACGAACTCGGAAAAATCCTGCTCGTGGCCCATCTTGATGTCCCATTGCATCAGTAACCGAATCATAGGGCGCGGCGGTACCTTTCTTGACTATCTCGTCGTTTCGATAATGCCACGATACCAGAAGCATAGTAGAAATGCAACTTTCCGGCGAAAAAGCCAACTCGCAGACCGTCCCACTGTTGTAGACGTTGGTTCCCGTGGCTGCGATACTCTTGCGCCACACCGTATCTTGACTTCCATAGCCATGTTACAACAAACACTTCCGGTCCCGCTCAGTTGGCGGTGGGGATGGATCGCGCTGTGGGTGATCCTGGCATTGATGGCGTGGCCGCAGACGGCGTCCGCCCAAGGCACGCCGGGCGTCCCGCCTCAACTCTATCTGCTGCCTGCTGACAGCACCAATGTCGTACTGGAGACCCATCTGGCCGACCTGCGCGTGGTGGCAGGCGAGGGACAGGCATCGGTCGTCATGGAAGCGAGCTACCGGCTGCGGAATCCTACCGAGAACACGGTCAACCTGGGGCTGCGTCTGGCCCCTGGCGGCGACCAATCCATTTCCGGCTTTGAGGGGGTGGCACTCGCCGCCGACGGCGCGGCATTGGGGTTGGAAGCCGCGGGCGACGGCGGCTTTGTCAGCCAGGTCTCGATCCCGGCAGATGGTCGTGTGTCGCTGCGCCTGACCTATCAAGTGGGGCTGGGCAGCAATACCCTGGTCAATCTGCGCTATGCCCCCGGTGTCTTTAATGTGTGGCCGGGAAGCATCAGCCTGCGTGTGCAGTACATTGTGCCGGAAAGCGTGCCCGCCGATGCCTGGGTCGAGATGCGGCCCGCTGGCTGGTCGTATGGGCTGTTAAGTGATCTGACCGCCACCAGCATCAAGTGGCTGTATGACGCCAGCATCCCCAACGAGCCGTTTGTGTTTCGCTTTGTATCGCCCCAAAGCTGGGCGCAACTGCGCGAGGCACAGCAGGCCGCCGTGCAAGGCGCGCCAGCATCGGCCTTTGTACGGCTGGGTGACCTCTACCGGCGGATGCTCCAGGAAGCGTCAGGCGAACAATATGCGCGTTTCTATGCGCAGGCGGTCGCCGCCTATTCGGCAGGGGTGACGCAGGCCGCTGCCGACAGCGCACCGCAGGACGTGGCCGCGCTGCACGTGGGACTGGCAAGCCTCTATCGCGAACAGGCGGTGACGGCAGAAGCCGCATCGATGCGCGAATATGCGAACGTAATTGTAGACGAAGCCGCCGCTGCGCTCACCCTGCTGCCCGCCGACGACAGCCGCCGCGCCGAACTCGCACGTTGGCAGGCCGATGGGCTGAATGTGCTGCTGGCCGATGCCAAGAGCCGTCGCGACTGGCCGCAAGCGCTAGCAATTGTCGATCAACTGGCCGCCCTGCCCTCCGGCGCGGCTGACCCTGAGTGGGTGGCAGAAGAACGGCGCGAGATCTTGGTGCAGCAGGGTCTACAGTTTATGGCCCAGGGCAATCGTGATGCGGCCATGGCGATTGCCGGTGACCAGATCGCCGCCGAGGGGTTGACCCCCGCGCCGGAGTCGTACCCGCTCTTCGCCGGTTGGCAGATCACGGTGACCGCCACGCCCGACACCCTGGTCATGGAAACGTTTGCCACGACCACGCCCGACGGTCACGCCGCCGCGTTCGCCGCCTTGCAGGAAGTAGTGAGCCTATGGGAAGACGGGGTGATCCAGGCAGACAACGGCGATGACTATCGTTTCGTGCTGGAAGAGGTCAACCCGCCCCAGGAAGCAGGCCAGAGTTCCGGCGGGCGGCTGTGGATCGAATTTCCATTAGCGGCCAACGGCTCCTTGCTGGCGCGCTTGCTGCCGTCGCGCGTCGATTGGTCTCTGTTACAGACCATCCTGACCCAGCTTGCCCCCACGACAGAACGGCAGACAACCCTGCTCTGGCAGCAGGTGACCTTGAGCCAGCCCATGAACTTGCGCGTCACCACCGACCATTGGCTTGGCATGGCGACCGAATTGGAAAATCAAGCCGCATCCTTTGAGAGCGCGGGCAGCGCCCAAGAGCCGGATCAGGTGGCCGATGCCGAAGCCGCGCTGCGGGCGCGCATCCAGGCGGTCAACTATCGCGCCGCAGCCGACCAATGGCGGCGGCTGGTACGGCACAGCGGCTTGCTCTACCGCTTTGAAGTAGACGACCCTGTTTTTATGACGCTGCGCGAGACCGAACCCGCACGCGCTTGGGTGGTGACCCCCGATTCGCCGCCACAGACGTTTGTCTTTCAGGCACAAGTATTGAACCTGAACCGCGCATTGACGCTGGCGGTAGTCTCGATGCTGGGCCTGGTAGGCGCAGCCGGGACGCTATGGTGGCTTTTGTGATTTGCGGCCAATTTTGGGCGCGGGCTTGGATGCGTGATCACAAGCTTGCGCGCCAGGATCGAGTACGATCAAGATAACATGGCAACCTTAACCTCCACCCAACCGATGACAGCGCCGGTCACGGCGCGGACGCGCTATAGCGAGAATGTCTATTTTCAAGATGGGCGTCTACTGACCGGCATCCTCACCGGGCTGCTCTACCTGATCCTGGCAACCTCGCTGGATGCTGCCGGTTATGTCGCTTCGATGGCGCTCTTGATCCCCGTAACGCTGGGCGCGCTGGCCTTGGGCTTTCTGATGTCTTACAGCCGCTTCGACGGCTTCTTTGCACTGTCGCACAGCATGTTTACCGGCCTGGCCTGGATTCTCTATCTGATGAGCGGGCTGGTCTCGACAGATGAAATCACCCCATTTCTCAACAACGGCATCCCCGAACTTCAGGCCAAGGCCTATTTTGTGCTGCTGCGCTGGCTGAACTGGATCGACGCCGCGCTTAACAATGTCGCCAGCAACGACAATTACATCTTTATCTTCGAGATGTGTTTCCTGGTCTGGTGGCTGACCTATCTGGGGGTATGGTCGATCTTCCGCTATGGGTACACCTGGCGCGCTGTGATCCCGGCGGGCGTTGTGTTGTTGATCAACACTTACTACGCGCCCAAGTCCATCCTGGGGTTCTTGGTCGTCTTCTGTCTGGTGGCCATGATACTCTTTGTGCGGACCAACCTGGCCGAACAGCAGTTACGCTGGCGTGAACAGCGCGTCCATTTCAGCCAAGATGTGACCTTTGACTTTCTACGAAACGGGCTGGCCTACAGCGTGATTGTCGTGGCGCTGGCCTGGTTGATCCCCGGTCTCGGTCGCAGCCTCGAAGTACGCACCGTGATGGAACCGCTCAATGCCCAGTGGGAACAGACCACCGAGCGCATGAACCGCCTCTATCAAGGGCTGAACCGGCAGACGCGCCCGACATCGGCCACCTTTGGCCGATCCTTGTCG
Organism: uncultured Litorilinea sp.; assembly: GCA_964649925.1. GTDB lineage: Bacteria > Chloroflexota > Anaerolineae > Caldilineales > Caldilineaceae > QEUY01. The sequence goes on along the minus strand of CAZYQJ010000020.1, from coordinate 3,063 downwards.
TTGGGTGGGGCGCGCAATGTGGGCGACACCCCGATCTTCCAGGCGTTCACGGCCCAGGGACGCTACTGGCGGGCGGTTGTGTATGACACCTACACGGGTCGCCAATGGCTGTACACCGGAGAAACACAGGCCGAATACGAAGCCAACGAATCCGTGCCTATTGGCGACTGGCAGTTGCGCGAGCCGATCACCCAGACGATCACGCTCCTGGCCCCAACGGCCAATATGATCTTTGCTGCGCCCGACATCATCCGGGCTGACGTGCCCATCGCAGCCTCCATCCGTCCGCTGCCCGTATCGACCGCGGACGGCGATCCCGCCTATGAGGTCGTGATGGCGCGCTCGAGCCGCCAACTTGAAGTCAACGAGAGCTATCAAGTGGTAAGCGCGCAGACAGCCGTCACCGAAAGGGCCTTACGCGAGGCCCCGGAAGAGTACCCGGACGAGATCCGAGAGCAGTATCTACAGTTGCCTGAAAACTTCTCACAACGGGTGGCAGAGGATGCAGCGGCAATCACTGCGACGCGTACCAATGCCTATGACAAGGCGCGCGCCATCGAAACCCATCTGCGCCAGTACACCTATAATGACAACATCGAAGCCCCCCCGCCCGACCAGGATCCGGTGGAATATTTCCTCTATGACATTCGCGAAGGCTACTGCGACTATTACGCCACCAGCATGGTGTTGATGCTACGCAGCTTGGGCATCCCGGCGCGCGTGGTGAGCGGCTACGCCGAAGGTTCCTATGACCCGGAAACCGGTCTGTTCACAGTCACCGAACGCGACGCGCATACCTGGGTGGAGGTGTTCTTCCCCGGGTATGGCTGGATCGAGTTTGAGCCGACTGCGGGGGAAACACAGCTCAACCGGCCATCGGGCAACGAAGATATCGAAACCGAGTTGCTCAGCGAACAATCTTTCACCGGCGGCGAAACCTATCCTTCAGAAGACCCGCTGATGAATGAGTTTCAAGATCCGTTCATGGATCCTGGCATGCAACTGCCGTTCAGCATGGAAGAGCAGGCGCGGGCGCAGCGTGTGTGGTGGCTGTGGGCCTTCGTGACGCCGGTCCTGTTGGTGGTAGGCGGCTGGCTGATCTGGCGCACTCGTGTACGTGGGCCAATTGCGTTTAACTCGGATCTGCCACCACTTTTCTATGAGCGTTTGCAGCGTTGGGCGCAGCGGCTGCACCTGATCGGCCCGGAGAGCCAAACTCCCTACGAGCAGGCGCACACGATGGGGCAGGCACTGCCAGAGGGGCGCGAGCCGATCCACTCGATTACCGAAAGCTATGTGCGCTATCGCTTTAGCCGCCACACTCCCTACGCGGGCACGGTCCTGGTCAACGGTGAGACGTCTCCGCCCACAACACAGACGGGCGACATGGGCGACCCGCTGGTGATGTCCTGGCAAAGCCTGGAGCCTGTGCTGTGGCGGGCCTGGTTCAACCGGCTGCTGCATGTGCGCGGAAGGCGCAAAAAGCCATCTACGGCAGACTAAGACGGAAGCACCAACAGCCCACAAATGCCAATGTCGCGCGGCGGGTTATTCGGCATCCGTGCCGACCGCCGCGCAGACCGTTAGAAGCGATCTGCTAGAAATTGGCGCAGTCGTCCCAGTGGACGATCCGCGGTTCTAGCTCCTGCCAGAACACTTCAGGAATCTCCACCTGGGCGGCCTCGGCGTTGGCGGCTGCCTCCTGCGGGCTGCGTGCCCCGGGGATGGTCGTCGCGACCTGCGGATGGCGCACGCACCATTGCAGCGCCACAGCCAGCAGCGGCAGCCCATGTGCCTGGCAAAATTCTTGTAACATACCGGCATGGGCCTGGCAGGCGGCGCTGTAGTTGCGGTCAAAATAGCTTGCGCCGGGGAGGGGGCCGGTCGCCAGCAGCCCCCGCTCGATGGGCGTCGCCGTCACAATGCCCACGTTATGCCGCTCGGCGGCGGGCAGGATGCGCTGCGCCGCATACTGGTTGAGCAGGCTCCACGCCCGCGGCACGACCGCCGCGTCAAACTCACCGCTCTCGATATAGGGTGCGTTGGTGCGCGGGTCATCCGCTGCTGTCCCCACAAAACGCACAACCCCCTGGTCTTGCAGGGCACGCAGCGCCGCCAGCGCGCCCCCCTTGCCCATCACCTCCTCCCACGGCACGCCCATCGCATCATGGATATAGACCACGTCAAAGCGGTCCAGCCCCAAATTCCGCTGGCTGGTCTCGATGCTGCGCATCACCCCGTCATACGAATAGTCATAGCCCGCCAGCGTGCGCCCCACCTTGGTGGTGACTGTGCAGCGCGCCGCCAGATCAGGCCGGGCGCGCAACGCCTGGCCGATGATCTTCTCGCTGCGCCCGCCGCCATAGAGCGCGGCGGTATCAATCAACGTGCAGCCTGCCTCCAACGCCGCGTGGACCGTCTGCACGCCGAGATCGTCGTCCAAGTTGGCGACAAGCGCCTCATAACTGCCTGCCGCCGCATCGACCGTGGGCATCCCCAAGAAGGCTGTCCCCAGCCCCACAATCGAAACTTCCAAGCCGGTACGCCCCAGCGTTTTGCTCCGCATGAATGGATGGCTCCTTTTGCTGAAATGAGCGGGTTTGTGCTGCAAGGAAAGGCCGCCATACAATGACGGTAACCGCTACCTGTAAATAATCCGTGCTGTGGCCCAAGTATAACCCACCCAGCACCTTTGTTGCGCCTGAGGAGACTGGTTGGTTGATGATGCGTCTGGCGCTCTTTGCCGTTGCCCCAGTCTTTTCGAGAACCAAAGCGCAGCCACGGATAGCAGCCCTCACATACAAAAGAGCGGGGCCGATTCCTCGACCCCGCTCCTGTAAACCAGGTAGCGCACTAGAGCATCGCTTGCGCCTTATTGGCCCTGGCTGATGCTATAGACAACCTGAAGCTGCATCACCAGTTCCAACTGGCCCGGCTGGATGGGGGCTGCGCCGCCGCCAAAGCCGCGTGCCTGTTCGGCAAAGTTGCTGGCGTAGTAGCCGCCGCCCACACCGATCACCTCGCTGACGCTGGAGACGTCGCCCAGGGTCACGCCGCTCAAGG
>CAZYQJ010000019.1:0-19045 GCA_964649925.1 uncultured Litorilinea sp. | reverse complement strand
CAATGACCTGACCGACGCCGCGGGCGCACCCGTCGATCCCATCCCAAGCGATGTCGATCCGAATCACAACCGGATCGCCGTCTGGTTTTCAGACTACCTCATTCGACTGGACAGCGCCATGTATCTGCACATCAAAGACCTGGAGCTGGCGCACGCCCGCTACATCCTAGACGTCCGCAATGGCAGCGATCACCTGCAGTTGAGTGATTGTCGAATCCGCTTTGGAACCTACGGCATTGTCATCCGCGACCCAGTCCATGACTGGGAGATCTCCGGCTGTGAATTTACCAACGGCGTGCCGGACTACATCTATTGGACTGATGTCAAAAACCGCGATCAAGAGGTTGCCGAGGCGTACCCAGAGTTCCAGTCTGTCGCCATCACCGGCCCGATGGTGAACACCTACATTCACCACAACCTGTTCCGCAACACCTTTGACGCGCTGGACATCGAGCAGGGGGCCAGGAATACCCAGATCACGGACAACGCCTTCAAGCATGTGCGGGACGACGCCATCAACCTCTCCAGGGGGATCAGCAATGTAGAGGTCGCCCACAACCTGATCTGGCATGGCATGGGAGGGATCTCCAACCTGGCTTCGGATGCGCCGCCCGGCCCTGTCTACATTCATCACAACGTGATCGACAACTCAGCCTATCAACGAGGGGGCCGCCCCGGAAACTACCGCGAGGACAATTGGCCGGTCTGGTCCATCGGCAGCCCATTTCCGGGCCATGACGACGGCAACAAAGACTCCCAGTGGAAACTCTACAACAATACCGTTGTCACCAGACAGGATACCGGGCATCGCTGGGGCGCAGCCGGGCCAGATGAGGTCACCGGGAATCATCGAAAACTTGTGCTGAACAACATCTTCTATGTGATGGATGAACGGGTCATCTTCCGCGATGACCATGTATCCGACGGCTCTCGCTATGACGGGAACGTCTTCTATCAGGGAAAATCCGGGACCCTGCCCCTGTTTCTCAACTTCGGGGATGGCGGCGAATACGATTCGCTGGCGGAGTTCCAGGCTAATTCAGGAACCGACTGGGAGCGCAACGGCTTGGAGATCGACCCGGGGTTCGACCTTTCGGCCTTGAACGATCCCAGCTTCGATCCGGCGCAGGTATGGGAGCGGTACCGGCCCTCCGCGCCGGAGATATTCACGGTGGGCGCGCCATATGACGAAGTCAATTGGCCAGGGGCGCAAGGCGTTGATTACCGGGGTGCCCTTCCCGGCCCTCCAGCGGCGCACCAGTCGCCGCCGCCTGAGCACTCCCAGCCATTTGAACAGTTTCTTCCCGTTATGCAACTCGGCCTACGTTTTTCCAAGGAGTTTGCAGCGCTCAATGCACTGCGCGCCAGCGTTTTGATGGAGGGGTACTCGTATGTCAGATGAACTAAGGCCGCCCATCATCCTCTTGGGCAACACCCGATCAGGCACGACGATTGTGCAGAAGGTGGTCGGTGAACATCCAGACGTCGCCCAGTGGTACGAACCGCGTACGCTCTGGCTCTATGCAGACCCCGGCAGGCCCCACGATGAATTTGACGAGCGGGACGCGACCGACAAGGTGAAACGCTACATCCGCGGGCAGTTTCTGAAATTTCAGAAGGATCAGGGCAACCGCATCGTCATGGAAAAGACGCCCGCCAATATCCTGAAGATCCCCTACGTGCGCGCCATCTTTCCAGAAGCGACCTACCTGTTCATCGTCCGCAATCCGTTTTCGTTTCTTAGCTCCGTCGAACTCAAGTGGCAGCGCACACTCAGCATGACCGGGATCCGGCGGCGTCTGCAATCCACGCCTCCCACGCAGTTGCACTATTACCTGGGCCGCCTGCTCTCCGGCTACTTCAACAAGTGGGTCCTGCGGCGGCGCTATCAGTCGGTCTGGGGGCCGCGCTACAAGGGCATGGACCAGGATCTGATGACCGAGGATCGCCTGGTGGTCATGGCCCGGCAGTGGTCCGTCTGTTCACGCAAGGCGGAGGAGGCGCTTGCCCAGTTTGAGAGCGGGCGGGTCTTACGGCTGAAGTATGAGGATTTCGTAGTCGATCCCCTCAGCGACCTGGAGCGCATCTGCGCGCACACCGGCCTAGAGATGACCGAGGGGATGGTGACGGCTGCAAAGGAATGGGTCAAACCGGATCGGCAGTTCAAATGGCAGCGGTTTGACCCGGCGGACTTGGCACGCATCCTCCCCGAAGTCTGGGATGAGATGCAGCGGCACGGCTATGAAGTGCCTGAAGGCATTGCCCAGGCCATCCAAAGCCCAGATGAGGCGCAATCGTTCCGCGGCCTATCCCACGCGGTCGCCGAACACTAGGCATCACAGGGATTGATTGACCAAGCATTGACCGCGGCCTAACCACTATCTCCAGGGGGCACCATGAACATCTACCAATTGCAGTATCAGCTACAGGCACAATCTCTCCTGTTCGCCGCCAAGCCGGAGTCGGGCTGGAATATGCCGGAAATCCTGTGTACCCTCGGCCCGGCCTCACTGGACAGACACACGATTCAGCGCCTGGAACAGAGCGGCGCGACCCTGTTCCGCATCAACCTGTCCCACACCAAGCTGGCGGATGTGCCGCAGGTGATCCGCACCATCCGCAGCGCCACCGACGTGTCCATCTGCCTGGACACGGAAGGGGCGCAGATCCGCACGGGTGAGCTTGTCGATGGCAGCATCCATCTGCGCGACAACACGATTGTGCGCGCCCACTACCGCCGCGTCCCCGGCGATGACAAGAACTTCAACCTCTATCCGTCCGGGATCGCCTCCCTCCTGGAAATCGGGGACTTTATCAGCATCGACTTCCACTCGGTGCTGGTGCAGGTCATCGCCAAGGACAGCGAGGCCGTCTCGATGCGTGTGCTGCAAGGGGGGCTGGTCGGGCAAAACAAGGCGGTGACGGTTGAACGTGACATTCCCATGTCCCCGCTGACGGACAAGGACCGCGCCGCCCTCGCTTTGGGGCGTGAGATGGGCATCACCCACTTTGCCCTCTCCTTTGCCAGCCGTGGCGACGACGTGCAGACCTTGCGCGCCATCGTCGGCGAGGACGCTTTTATCATCTCCAAGATCGAATCGCACCCCGGCCTGGAAAACCTGGAGGAGATCGCCGCCGGGTCGAATGCCATTTTGATCGACCGCGGCGACCTGTCAAGGCAGGTTCCCATCGAGCGGCTGCCGCAGACCCAGAAGAACATCATCAAGCGCGCCAAACACGCCGGATGCCGCGTCTATGTCGCCACCAACCTGCTCGAGTCGATGGTCTCGATGCCCACGCCCACGCGCGCCGAGATCAATGACATCTACAACACCCTGGCCGACGGTGCGGATGGCCTGGTCCTCGCCGCAGAGACCGCCATCGGGCAGTACCCCATCCGCTGCGCGGCCATGGTCAACAAGGTCATTCACGCCTTCCGGCATAACGAGGCGGCAAGTGATACCCAATTCTTTGCGCTCAATGCGGTCTCGGTGCTGATCGAACCGCATGGCGGGCGGTTGGTCCACCGCGAGGCCGAGCCTGCCGACCTCCAAGACCTGGATCGCCTGCCGCGCCTCGCCCTCCCCGAGCGCGAACTCATGGACTGTGAGCAGTTTGCACATGGAACCTACTCCCCGCTCACCGGCTTCATGGACCAGGAAACGATGGAGTCCGTTCTGGAAACCTACCGCCTGCCCACCGGCGAAGTCTGGACGCTGCCGATCCTCCTGCAGGTCAACCCAGAGGATATCGCGGGCTTTGGGGTTGGAGACCGCATCGCCCTTACCGACGATCAGGGGGCGGTTCGCGCCCTGCTGGATGTCTCCCAGGTCTTTTGGTATGACCTCGAACATCTCGCCGCACGCATGTATGGCACGACCAGCCGCAACCATCCCAGCGTCGCCCGGCTCATGGAGCGGAGCAACTTCTTCCTGGCCGGGAGTGTGAAGCTTGTGCAGCCGCTGGAGTCTCCTCACCGGCACTACCTGCTGACCCCGTGGCAGACTCGCTTTGTCTTTACGCGCCTGGGCTGGTCCCAGGTGGTGGCGTTTCATGGCCGCAACCCGGCCCACCGCGGGCATGAAACAATCCAAATCCAGGCATTGGAGCGCACCGGAGCGGATGGCATCTATATCAACCCGGTGATCGGCCCCAAAAAGGCAGGCGACTTCTTGCCCGAAGCGATTTTGCTCAGCTACCAGGTGCTGCTGGAGTTTGGCTGCTACCCGAAGGGCAAGGTGGTCCTGGGGAGTTTTCTCACCTATCCGCGCTATGCCGGGCCGCGGGAGGCCGTCTTTACCGCGCTCTGCCGCAAGAACATGGGGTGCAGTCACTTCATCGTCGGCCGCGACCACACAGGCGTGAGCGACTTCTATCCGCCCTATGCAAACCGGGCGATCTTCGAATCGCTCGGCGATATTGGCGTCAAGCCCGTCTTTTTTGACCCCGTCGGGTACAACCCGCAGACCGGCGCACACGAAATCGACCGGGGGCAACCGTTGAAGCCGATCTCTGGAACAGGCGTGCGCGAGTCCCTGCGCGCCAGCCAACGCCTGCCCGACTGGTACATGCGCGATATCGTTCAGGATGTGCTGCTGGCGGAAATGCGAAACGGCAAGCCCATGTTCCAGGACTGACGCCACCAGCGTACAGCCCTGCAAGACGGCGCAACACAGACCTGATTGCCATCACGTCACACCAAAGGGAGGAACCATCGCTTGAATACGCCCGCCCCCAACCCGTCTTCCGGTTTGACTTTGCGCGCCAACTTTTCCTGGACATTTGTGGGGAACGCCGTCAACGCCGCGGCCTGGTTCTTGATGACCGTTGTACTAGCCAGGCTCGGCTCCCCAGCGGATGTGGGCCTCTTTGCGCTGGGGCTGGCGACCACTGCGCCGATCTTTATGTTCGCCACGCTGCGCTTGCGCGACGTACAGGCCACGGACACCAAACAGGAGTATCAGTTTGGCGATTACTTCGCCATGCGCCTGGTGACCACAACCCTGGCCTTTCTGGCTGTGATCGGCGTCGTCCTCATCTCAGGCCATGAATGGGCTGTCTCTCTGGTCATCCTGGCGACCGCAGCCTCCAAAGCGATTGAAGCGATCAGTGATGCCTTTTACGGCCTCTTTATGCAGCAGGAACGGCTGGACCGCATCGCCAAGTCCATGATGATCAAAGGGCCGCTGTCGCTAATCGGCCTGGGTCTGGGCTTTTACCTGACCGGCAGCGTCTTCTGGGGTGTCGTCGGCCTGGCAGCGGCGCGCATGCTGATCATGCTCGGCTACGATATCCGCAACGCCAGCCTGACCCTCGGCCAGTCCGTGACGTCCATACATCGCCTCATCCCCAGTGATTTCCCGCGCCCGCGCTGGAACGCCACGACCCTCATCCGGCTGGCCTGGCTGACCCTGCCGCTGGGGGTTGTGACCATGCTGATCTCTTTCAACGCCAACATCCCCCGCTATTTCATCGAGGCGCATCTGGGGGTGCATCAACTGGGCATCTTCGCGGCCATCACCGCGCTGCAGAAGGCAGCCCCCACGGTGGTGCAGGCGTTGGGGCGTTCAGCCAGCCCACGCCTTGCCAAGTATTACGCCGCTCACAACGCCAGGGCCTTTCGCAGACTCACGCTGCAACTGGCCGGGATCGGCGCGCTGCTCGGCGGCGCAGGGGTCCTGGTCGCGTTGGTAGCAGGACGGCCAATCCTGACGCTGCTCTACGGTGCAGAGTATGCCCTGCCCGGTCTGTTTGCCCTTGTGATGGTGGATGCCGGGCTGGACTACATGTCCACCATGATGCTCTTTGTGATCACCTCGGCCCGATACCTGCGTGTGCAGTTGCCCCTGTACCTGCTCACCACCGGTACGGTTGCGCTGGCCTGCTTCTGGCTTATACCGTCCCTGGGGCTGGCCGGGGCTGCGTTGGCCTCGATCAGCGGTGAACTTGTCCGGCTGCTGGGCAGCCTGGCCGCGGTCTGGCACGCCCAGCGCGCCCTGCCTAGCAGCCCCGTCGTGGCTGATCCGCAAGCCCCAGCCTATGCCCCGCAGAGGGTTCACTAAAATGATCATCGAATTCATCGGCAGCACCGGCGCAGGCAAAACCACCTTGATCCAGCGCATCCTCTCGACCTGTGAACGCGAGGGGATTGCCGCCGTGGCAGGGACGGACGCTGTGCTCAAACAATGCGGGCTGAACTGGGTTCACCATCACCTGGTTCGGGCGGCTCTGGTCAACCTCATTGCGCTGGCTGTCTCGCTGGCCGCCTGGCGCAGCTACCCCGATTTCTACCGGTTCACGTTCCACACCCTGTTGAAGCTGCCGGACACCGTACCCTGGTTTCACCGGCTGTGGCTGGCGAAAAACATCCTCAAGCGGATCGGCATCTATGAACTGGTACGCCGCCATGACGATCCGCAGCACCTGGTCCTGATCGATGAGGGAACCTTACATGTGGCGCACAGCCTGTTTGTCCACCTCGACGGCGCACCCGATGGGCAGGCATTGTCCACCTTTGCCCGCCTGGCTCCCCTGCCCCAAGTCGTGGTCTATCTGCGCCAGGATGAAGCGACCCTGGCCGAACGTTTGCTGGCGCGCAGGCACCCGCGCGTGCCCGACGGTTCATTGGCCGACGCCACGCATTTCGTCCGGCAGGCCGTGGGCGTCTTTGACGAACTCGTACAACACCCGGCCATTGCCCAAAGGGTGATCGTGGTAGATGGCGCGCAAAAGCGCGTCACCGTTCCAGGCTCAGGCCGCGATCCCCTTCCGGCCAGGGCTGCCAAACTCGTTCAGGCTGGTCTCCATGTTTCCGCCGAGGAAGTCACCGTATGAGAGAGACAACCTACCTGCTCAACACCTACACCCCCATGCACCAAGGCATCCCCGCGCCCGCCGCTTTGGTCGACGACCTGATCGACGCCTTTAACCGCGAGGGGGTCGTGTACTGCCACTGGAAAAGCAATATTGACCTGGCGCAGGCCACCGCTGGTCTGACCGACCTCGATCTGCTGGTGGACCGCGCATCGCAGGCGCAAGCGATCACGATCCTCGCCCGGTTGGGTTTTAAGGCCGCGGTAGCCCGATGGGGGATCAACCCGCCCAGTATCCGCCACTACTACGGTCTGGACCCAGAGACAAGCCAACTGATCCATGTCCACCTCTTCAGCCGGGTGTTGACTGGCGAAAGCTTTGTCAAAAGCCATCTGCTCCCCTTTGAAACGATGCTGTTGGCGAACACCGATTACGCCGGTCGCATCCGCGTGACATCCAAACCGGCTGAACTGGTCTTGTTCACGCTGAGGATGTTCATCAAGTACGGCTCGCTGCTCGACCTGGTAGCCCTGCGGCGCAAGTCCAAGAGCATCAGGGAAGAAATCCGCTGGTTACAGGCTGGCGGCGATCTGTCAGAGGCGTTATCGCTGCTGCAGGAATACTGCCCCGTGATCGATGATCAGTTGTTCGCCACTTGTGTCAAGACCTTGGACAGTGACGCCCCGCTGATGCAGCGGATTCGATTGGCCTACCAAGTCCGGCGACGGCTGAAAGTCTATGCAAAGCACACAGCCTTTCAACGCGGGCTGGCTTATACGCGGTTGCTCTGGGCCGAAGTGCAGCGGCGTCTGGGGATCAAGCGGCAGAACAAGGTGTTACAGGCCGGGGGAGCCGTCATCGCCTTTGTCGGCGCGGACGCAACCGGCAAATCCACCCTGGTCACGGAGACAGGGCGCTGGCTGGGTGACACGTTTACGGTCAACGTGATCCACACGGGCAAGCCGCCTTCATCCTGGCTGACAGCTCCGGTGAACGCCGCGCTGACCCTGGCGCGCAGGTTTGTACCCTCGCAGCGGATCGACGATCTCAAGCGTCAGAAAGCCTTTACCAGCGATTCCAGCTTGGCCCAACACCGCTTCAAGGGCCGGTCTTCCCTGATCTACGCCCTGCGCGCGGTCGTGCTGGCCTGGGACCGGCGGCAACTCATCCTCCAGTACAGGCGGCGCGCCGCCGAGGGCGAACTCATCGTCTGCGACCGCTATCCCTCACGCATCGTCGGGGCGATGGACAGCCCCTGCCTCGTGGAAGAGTCGGGCAAGGCCGGGGCGACGGTGGCGATCTACAACCGGCTGGCGCGGCTTGAACGACAGTTGTACAGCCAAATCCCATCCCCGGATATCGTCTTGCGGCTCCGGGTATCGTTGGAGACGGCGCTTCAGCGCAACCGGGAACGCAATTTGCAGGACGGAGAGGGCTATCTGGCGGCCCGTCACCGCCAAAGCCAGGCGTGGCATGTGCCAGAGGCCAGAAGCGTTTATGAGATCGACACGGAGCGCAGCCTCGAGGAAACCTTATATCGGGTCAAGGAAGCCATCTGGGCATCGCTGTAGGACGAGGGGCGGCTTCTCTTGGGTCAGATTCAGGACAGGTGAGTTTACCGCCACAAGGAGGCTCAAACGTGAAAATCGCCTTTATCATCACCCGGTCGGATGACATCGGCGGCGCTCAGATCCACGTCCGCGATCTGTCGGCCGCGCTCAGGGCAGCGGGTCATGACACGGTGGTGCTCGCAGGCATGAACGGCGTACTGGCCGACGACCTGAGAGCGCACGGTGTGCCTTTCTATTCGCTGCCGCACCTGGCACGCAGCGTTGGGCCGCTCTATGACGTGCGCTGCCTCTCCGAACTGCGCGACACGCTGCGCCAGATCCGGCCTGACATCATCTCCACCCACTCGACCAAGGCCGGGTTTCTGGGCCGCATTGCAGGCAAGACGCTGGGCATCCCCACCCTGTTCACGGCGCACGGCTGGGGCTTCACCGAAGGCCGCCCGCCGCTCCAGGCCATGGCATTCTGGGCCATTGAGCGAACCACTGCGGCGTGGGCGGATCGGATCATCACCGTCTGCGAATCGGATCGCATGGCGGCTGTACGCGCCCGTCTGACGTCGAGCGACCGCCTGGTCACCATTCACAACGCCATGCCCGACATCGATGAAACGCTGCGCGCCCGGCCCGGCGAGTCACCGCCGCGACTGGTGATGGTGGCCCGCCTTTCACACTGGAAAGACCATCCCACCTTGCTGCAAGCCCTGGCGGGCCTGCTGGAACTGGACTGGGAACTTGAGCTTATCGGAGATGGCCCGCTGCGTGGACAGATCGAGGAGTTAGCCCAGCGTCTGGATCTCAGTTCGCGGGTGCGCTTCCTCGGCTTCTGCCGCGATGTGCCCAGCCGGCTTGCCCAGACGCAAGTGTTCCTGCTCGCCAGCAAATGGGAAGGCTTTCCCCGCTCCATCCTGGAGGCGATGCGCGCCGGGCTGCCCGTGGTCGCCACCGATGTCGGCGGGGTGCGGGAATCCGTGGTGGACGGGGTGACGGGCTTTGTCGTGCCGCGCCAGGACCCGGTCTACCTGCGCCAGTGCTTACGCAAACTCATCGCCAACCCCGAACTGCGCGTCCAAATGGGCGCGGCAGGCCGCACCCGCTACGAGGAAGAATTCACATTTGATCGCCTCGTCGAGCGCACCACCAAGGTCTATCAGGTAGTCCTGGAAAGGAGAGAAACCCATTGAACACAGCCGTCATCAACACCCCGTTCAACGCAACACGCTGCCCCGTCTGTGGCGCTACGGACGGCAAATACCTCCGGAGGGGCTATTACGTCAAATGCTCAACCTGCAAAGTGGCGTTTCGCCAGCAGCGTGAATCCGCCGCCGAACTGGATGAGTACTGGCAGAAAGCGTTTTGGACAGACGAAGAGATCAAGAAGCGCAAAAACCGCGAGCCGGTCTTTCGAGATGCCTTTGCGCTTCTGCGCCGCTACAAACCCCCGGTAGGGTCTGTCCTCGACATTGGGTGCGGCATTGGCACGTTTCTGGCGGTATGCCGCAACGAAGGATGGGATGTGACCGGCGTCGAGCCGTCGTCTATCGCCTGTGACGTGGCAAAGAAAGAGTATGGTCTCGACCTGATCAACGAGCCGTTCTCCAGCACCCAATTCCCGGGGAAGAAGTTCGATGCGGTCTTTGCCGCCCAGGTGCTACACCACCTGGAGGACCCCGCGGCCTTTGTCGCAGACATCGACCGCGTACTGGCAGACGGCGGCATTATCATCCTGCGCACACCCAACTTAGTCCCGCTGGAGGCAAGCCTTGTCCTACAACGTCTGTTGGGCCAGGAGAACGGGTTTTTCTGCGGTCCCGCCCTCTACACCTTCCACCCGGACACGTTGGCACTTCTGTTCCGGCGGCTCAACTATCGCGATGTCACCTTTGTGAATTCCAGACCCTATTTGGAACTGCCCGCTGCTCCCTGGAAGCCCGGCCAAACCCTCGGCAAGAATCTCAGGCGTCTTTCGGTGAGCGCGCTCAAGCTCGCGGGCTACGGCGCGGTAGAGGCCGTTCACAAACTGAGCTACGGGCGCGCTGTGATCGGCCCTTCCATCTTTGTGGTGGCCCGCAAGCAGTAACGCTCTACATGCTATGCGCGCTGGAGGAACAACATGGGCAAATACGTTTGGGAGGTCATCCGCTATACCTTCTCCTTCCGCTTTCTGGTCGCTTTGTTCTACAGCTTCGCCTACTACATCCATGAACACGTCGCCTGGCGAGCCAATATTCATACCGAGGCGGACGCCAGGATCCACGCGACGGCTTCCATCCGAAACGCGCAAAACGTCTATGTGGGCAAAAACTCCCATATCAACCACTCATGCTGCATCTGGGCTGGAGAGAACTCCAAAATCCTCCTGGGGGACAACCTCTTGATGGGGCCAGGGGTCTGCATCTTTGCGGGCAACCACAGCACGATCAAAGGCCTGCCCATGACGCTCCAAGACCGCAAAGAGGAATCGGTCGTGATTGGGGACGACGTCTGGCTGGGAGCGCATAGCATTATCACAGCCGGAACGCATATCGCCAATGGCGTGATCGTCGCTGCGGGCGCGGTCGTGACTCGCAGCATTACTCAGGAGGGTGTAATCGTCGCCGGGATTCCCGCTAAGGTCATCCGGGAGCGGCTCCCGGTCCTCGATCTTCATCGGGACGAATTGGATGCTGTGGAAAGAATTCTTGTGCGCTGAGGTACAACATGAGACCCTTTGCCAATGCCCTAACCATCGACGTTGAAGAGCATTTCCAGGTTCATGCCTTCGAAACAGTCATTGATCGAGGTACCTGGGACTGCTACCCCAGCCGGGTGGTCGCCAATACCCGGCGTATTCTGAGCCTGTTGGCGGACTACAACCTGCACGCAACCTTCTTCATCCTGGGCTGGATTGCCGACCGCCATCCAGAACTGGTCAGAGAGATCGCGGCGTGCGGTCACGAAATCGCCACGCATGGCTATTGGCATGAGCTAGTCTATCGTCAGACCCCGACAGAGTTCGCCGCCGACCTCAAACAGTCACTCGATGCCATCGGGAGCGCGTGCGGTGTGCAGCCTGCAGGCTACCGCGCCCCTGCCTTCTCGATCACCAGCCAATCATTGTGGGCGCTGGACATCATGCACGAGCATCGGTTAAAGTACGATTCCAGCATTTTCCCGCTGGCTGCGCATGATCGCTATGGTATACGCAACGCCAATCGTTTTGCGAATCAGGTGCATGGCGAGTTGTGGGAGTTCCCGGTCAGCACCATCCGATTGGGCAAACAGAACTTGCCGGTGGCCGGGGGCGGCTACTTCCGGCTGTTCCCCCTCTGGCTCACCCGCTACGCCATTCGCAACTTGAACAAGCGCGGGCAACCGGCGGTCATCTATCTGCACCCGTGGGAGTTTGACCCGGACCAACCGCGCGTGCGCGGCGCGCCGCGGCTTTCTCGCTTCCGGCACTATGTCAATATTGACAAGACCGAGAACCGGCTGCGAACCTTACTCGGCGAACTCAAATTTGGGCCGTTGTGTCAGGTCTTTGCGAATTGTCTGGAGGCAGCCTGATCCGTCAGGGGTGAATCGCCTGGGGCGGGCGGCTGTCACGCAACTGCGCCCATTGGCACACGCCCGACTCTAGCGGAGATCGCTTTGCTGCCACACAAACATATCGCTATTTCGGCGCTGATAGGCGCGGCAGGCTGGTGGGGAACCGGAGACCCTGTGGCCGGGGCAGCGGCCCTGGCCGCTGGTGTCCTGCCCGATGTTGATCACGTTGTCGATTATTCCTATTACTATTGGCGGCGCGAACACCGCCTGATCCTGCCGCTGCACGGCTATGAGTTCGCCATCCTGGGCGCGGGGATCGCCCAACTCACCGGCAACGCTATCCTGGGCATCGCTGTCCTTTCCTACTTCATCCATCTGCTGGCCGATCAAGCCGAGAACCGTACCCACCCCCTGGGGTACTCCCTGCTCTTTCGCGCCTGGCATCGGTTTCGGGTGGAAAAGGTATCGACGGTGCCGGAGGCAGCCGTGCGCGGCCGCATGGACGATATCAACTCGCTCAAAAAGCTGTTGAGCCGGTAGTCAGCGCGCCCACCGCGCAGGATGCTCTCTCGCCGACCGGCGCATCCATCGCGCTGGCCAGCCGTGCACGCCGCCCCAGATACGCCACCTCATAAGCTTCAAGGCGTTCGCCGCCATCCGGGCACATGATCCATTGCGGCGTTTGCGCGCAGATAATAGTGACCTTGTGCAACGGCGGCGACGCTGCTACCATGCATCTCACCGGTGCATTTCCCGTATATCCAGTGTGTAGTCGCAAATCCTGGCATTCCAGGTTGGGAGTTTACCCTGCCTATCGATATCCTGACCCACCTGCTGGCAGACGATGAACCCGCCATTCGCTACAAGGCGCGTGTCGGGATATTGGGTGAAGACCCCGACACACCCGACCTGCGCGCCCTGCGCCAAGACATTCCCGCCTCGCCGCGCGTCCAGACCCTGCTCTCGGAGCGTGGCCCAGATGGGCACATCCCGCATCACCCCTATCAGAAATGGAGCGGCGCGCATTGGGTGCTGGCTGACCTGGCCGAACTCGGCTACCCGCCGCACGATCCGGCCCTTGCCCCGCTGATGGACGACGTTATGGCCTGGCTGCTCAGCCCTTCCCACCTGGAATCGGTACGCGTGTTGCAGGGACGGACGCGGCGCTGCGCCTCGCAGGAAGGCAACGCCATCCTCAGCGCGCTGCGCCTGGGGTTCCACGATGATCGGACGGATGAACTGGTGGCGCGCCTGCTGCGCTGGCAGTGGCCGGACGGCGGCTGGAACTGCGACAAACACCCTGCTGCCCATCACTCCTCGTTTATGGAGACGTTGATCCCGCTGCGCGCCCTGGTTCACTACGCCAGGCACACCGGCCGCGATGATGTACAGCGAGCCGTCGAGCGCGCCGCCGATATCTTCCTCAAGCGGCAGATGTTCCGTCGCCAGCGCGATGGTGAACTCATCGCGCCCAGCTTTGTACAGCTGCATTACCCCTGCTACTGGCATTATGATATCCTAGCGGGACTGAAAGTGATGGCCGAGGCCGGGTTCATCAGCGATCCACGCTGCCAACCTGCGCTCGACCTGTTGGAATCCAAACGGCTGCCTGGCGGCGGCTTCCCTGCCGAAGCCAAGTATTACCGCCGCACGGCAACGATGGTGTCGGGGCGATCATTGGTTCTTTGGGGGAGCATAAGCAAAATCAAGCCCAATGCGTTCGTCAGCGTCGATGCGCTGACCGTCCTGGTCGCAGCGGGCCGCCTGTCCCGCCCAACCGTACCGTCTACTACCGAATCAGCAAATACATATGCCCACACTACAAGTTGACTATCTGGCCGACCATCCTGACCTGATCCCTACCTTAGCTGAATGGCACCAACAGCAGTGGAGTTATCTCTCCCAATCCACCACCTTGCAACAGCGCATCGCTCGCCTGCGCCAGCATGGCCGCAGACAACTCCCCACCAGCTTTGTTGCGCTGCTGGATGGGCAGCCGGTCGGCAGCGCGGCCCTTATCGCCAATGATATGACCGACCAGGATCGGCTCTCCCCCTGGCTCGCCAATGTCTATGTCGTGCCGGAGCAGCGCCGTCACGGCATCGGCGCGACCCTTGTGCAGCGCGTCGTAGAGGAAGCGCGCGCCTTGGGATTTCACCGCCTCTATCTCTACACCGAAGACCAGGAGCACTTCTACGCCGGGCTGGGTTGGGAGGTGGTTGATCGCCGCCATTACCGGGGCTATCTCATGACGGTGATGGCCTTGCAGTTGGACAATGACGCAGCGTCCGGATCGGTCAGCACACCCAATTCACAGCTACAAAAGGGACAACAGGAGTGATCACCATGGCCTTGGAAACCGCCTTCACCATGGACACCTCAAGCGTCAAGTTTGGGCCGGGCGTCACGCGCGAGATCGGCGCAGACATGGCAAACCTGGGCGCACGCCGTGTCATGGTCGTGACCGACCCCAACCTGGCCGGAGGTGAAACCGTCGCCCTCACCCTGGACTCGCTGCGCGCCGAGGGCATCGATGCCGTGCTTTATGACCAGGTGCGCGTGGAACCGAGCGATACCTCTTTCAAACACGCCATTCAGTTCGCCACGGATGGCAACTTCGATGGCTATGTCGCTGTGGGCGGTGGCTCCAGCATGGATACGGCCAAAGCCGCTAACCTCTACGCCACCTATCCTGCCGACTTTCTGGCCTATGTCAACGCGCCCATCGGCGAGGGCAGACCCGTGCCGGGACATCTCAAGCCAATGATCGCCATCCCCACCACCGCAGGAACCGGCAGCGAGACCACCGGAACCGCCATCTTCGATTACGAAGAGATGCACGTCAAGACCGGGATCGCACACCGTGCCCTGCGCCCCGTCATGGGCATCATCGACCCCCATAACACGCGTACCCTGCCCAAGATGGTCGCGGCCTGCACTGGGCTGGACGTACTGAGCCACGCCCTCGAATCGCTCACCGCGCTGCCCTACACGCAGCGGCCTGCCCCCGACCACCCGCGCATGCGCCCAGCCTATCAGGGGGCCAACCCCATCAGCGATATTTGGGCTGCACGCGCCATCGAGATGTGCGCTGAGTACTTGGTGCGTGCCGTGCATGACCCGGAGGACGACGAGGCACGCAGCCAGATGCTGCTGGCCGCGGCCATTGCCGGTATCGGCTTTGGCAACGCCGGTGTCCACCTGCCCCACGGCATGGCCTATCCTGTGGCGGGCATGGTGCGTGACTATCTGCCCGAAGGCTACCACGTCGACCACCCGCTGGTTCCGCATGGCATGGCCGTCATCCTCAACGCGCCGGCGGTCTTCCGCTTCACTGCGCCCACCAACCCCGAACTGCATCTCCAGGCCGCGCGGCTCATGGGTGTGGACACGCGCGACGCCGCGCCGGAGGATGCAGGCGACCTGGTTGCCAATGCCCTGACCGAGATCATGCGCGCTACAGGGATGCCCAACGGTCTCTCCGCGCTGGGCTATGGGCCGGACGATGTGGATGCCCTGGTCGAAGGCACGCTGCCCCAGCACCGGGTCACCAAGTTGTCGCCGCGCCCGGCCTCCGCCGAAGACCTGCGCCAGCTCTTTCTCGACTCGATGACCTGCTGGTAGGTGAGGCCAGCACGATTTCGACGGCCTTCCGGATGGCTTTCACCAAATTGACTTTGGCCCAACCCATGTGGTAAGCTCCAAGGCAGTCCTATCTTTTCACAATAGCAACAACCAGCCTGCCTCATTCTCCTGGACGGCAGGCGCACCCGGTATCCCGACATCTAGGTTCATGCGTTAGGTTTGCGGTCTAGCTAGATTGACTGTTTGGCTCCGCCACGCCGGTCTCCCCTTTCACCGACCGTTCGTGACTTAGGTCTGGGCACACTCCCCACATGGGTGTCATGCTCCCCTGTGGTCAGCATCAATGATCCCGGTCGCTGGCTGACGCCGCGGCCACACCACACCAGGAGGAAGTCAATGCTGTCCAAACGTATCGTCTGGGTCACCGCGCTCATGGTTATGTTGGCCCTGTTGATGACCGCGTGCGGCGGGAGACAAGCCCCCGCGGCCGAAGCGCCCGCAGCAGAAGCCCCGGCAGAGGAAGCCGCCGCACCCGCCGAGGAAGCAGCAGAAGAAGCGGCCCCAGCCGAAGAGGAAGCACCCGCCGAAGAAGAGGCCGCCCCAGCCGAAGAAGAACGGCTCGGCTCGACGCTCATCGGCGAAATCGAGGGGCCGGAAATCATCCGTGATCCGGCGGAGTTCCCGACCGAGTTTAACGAAGCCCCCATGCTGGCTGAAAAGGTAGCTGCAGGTGAGTTGCCTCCGGTCGAAGAACGCCTGCCCGTGCGCGAAGACCTGATGGTTATCCAGCCGCTCGAGGAGATCGGCAAGTACGGCGGCACCTGGCGGCGCGGCTTCACCGGCCCAGGCGACCAGCAGAATGGCGAACGCGTGGCCGGCGGCGACCGTCTGCTCTTCTGGGACGCCGATAACTTCCCCGAGCTTGAACCCAATCTAGCCAAAGACTGGGAGATCAGCGAGGACGGGACGACCATCACGGTCTACTTGCGCCAAGGCGCCAAGTGGTCGGACGGGGAACCCTTTACAGCCAATGACATCATGTTCTGGTACGAGCACATGTACCAAAATGCCGATCTGGTGCCTGTGCGTGATGCCTTCTTCAATATCGACGAGGGCGCATCGCTGGAGATGATCGACGATTACACCATCCAGTTCAACTTCCCGGAGGCTAATACGCTCTTCCTGGAGGTTCTGGCCAGTTCGGTGCAGGTGTTCCAAGGGCATGTCATTGAAGGCGACCGCGCCTTGGGGGGATTTGCTCCAGCCCACTACCTGCAGCAGTTCCATCCCGATTTTACCGACGCTGCCGAGTTGGACGCTAAGGTTGCCGAAGCAGGTTTTGACAACTGGGTCAACCTCTTCAAAGATCGCAACTCGTGGAGTGTTAACCCCGACCTGCCGGTCATGACGCCGTGGAAAACCGTCAACCCGGCTACGACCGATACCTGGGTGTTGGAGCGCAACCCCTATTACTGGGCCGTCGACACAGCGGGCAACCAACTACCCTACATCGACACCATCTCCATGAGCCTGGCTGAAAACCTAGAGGTCCTCAACCTGCGCGCCATCAACGGCGAGTTCGACTACCAGGCCCGGCATCTGTCCATCGCTAACATCCCGGTCTTCCTGGAAAACCAGGAACAGGGGGACTACACGCTCTATCTAGACCCGGCACAGCACGGCGCAGATGGCGCGTTCATGTTCAACCAGAGCTATGAGGCCGACCCCGAAGTCGCCAAGTGGATCAAGAACGTAGACTTCCGCCGCGCCCTTTCGCTGGCCGTTGACCGCGACTCGATCAACGAGATCATCTTCCTGGGTATCGGCGTCCCTGGATCGGCGGTGGTGGCCGAAAGCTCGGTCTTTAACCCCGGCCCCGAATACCGCGAGTTGTGGTCCACCTATGACCCTGACCTGGCGAACCAGATGCTGGACGAGATCGGCCTGACCGAAAAGGACAGCGAAGGCTATCGCCTGCGCACCGACAACGGCGAGCGCCTGGTCCTGGAAATCCCCTCGATCCCTGCCTTCATCCAGTTCACCGCCCTGGCCGAACTGGTCAAGGAGGACTGGGCTGAGGTCGGCATCTTCGCCAACGTGGTCGAGGCCGAGCGCAGCCTAGTGGAAGAGCGGCGTCAGTCCAATGACCTGCAAATCTTCCTCTGGCAGAACGATGGCACCGACGAACTCTATCTCTACCCGTATCATGCGATTCCGGTCGCCAACACTTCAGGCACCGGCCCCGCTTTTGGCGACTGGTACGCATCCGGCGGTACATCCGGCATCGAGCCGCCAGAAAATGTCAAGGCCGTGCTCGACCTGTTCAGCCAGGGTATGCGGGCTAGCTCAGAGGAACGTATCGAAATCGGCAAACAGATCTGGGCGACCATCACCGACGAGGTGTGGACGATGGGGACTGTTGGCCAGTCCGGCGCCTTCATGGGTGTGCGCGTGGTCAAGAACAACATGGGTAACATCCCATCACGCCAGTTCAACATCCAGGCCGGGCAGACGCCGAACATCTCGCGCCCGTCCACCTTCTTCTTTAAGGACATTGACCAGCAGTAGGGCTGGATAGGGAGGGGTGCGGTGCGCTCCGTGCTGCACCCCTCTATCCCTGGGTAGCATCCTATGGCAAGCTACATCTTCCGCCGCAT
The DNA here is from genome assembly GCA_964649925.1 of uncultured Litorilinea sp. Lineage (GTDB taxonomy): Bacteria > Chloroflexota > Anaerolineae > Caldilineales > Caldilineaceae > QEUY01. Next base: position 894 of record CAZYQJ010000019.1, on the reverse strand, counting down.
CGTGGCCGGGCTCGTCACGATTTGGGCCGCATCTGTCATCTCATTCCTGGTGATCCAACTCCCCCCGGGCGACTATGTCACGGCCTATATTTCGAGCCTGCAAAGTAGCGGCAGTGTGGTCAGCGCAGAAGAGGCGATCGCACTGCGCATCCAGTATGGCCTAGACCAGCCCATCTATATGCAGTATCTCAAATGGGCTGGGCAGATGCTCAAAGGCAACTTTGGCATGGCGATGGAGTATAACCGCCCTGTCGCCGAGGTCATCGGCGACCGCATGACGTTGACCATCATCGTTTCGTTTGCCGCGGTCGTCTTTATCTGGGCGCTGGCACTGCCGATTGGCATCTATTCCGCTGTACGCCAATACTCCATTCTCGACTACATCTTCACCTTTATCAGCTTTGTGGGCATTGCCGTCCCCAACTTTATGTTGGCGCTGATCATCATGTATATCAGCTTCAAGTATCTGGGGGCGCAAAGCGTGGGCGGGCTGTTCTCCCCCGAACTGGCGACGGCGCGCTGGGGCTGGCCCAAGGTTGTCGACATGCTCAAACACCTGCCCCTGCCCGCGATCATCCTGGGGCTGGCGGGCATGGCCGAAGTGGTGCGCATCATGCGCGCCAACCTGCTTGACGAACTGCGAAAACCCTATGTGGTCACCGCCCGCGCCAAGGGGCTGGCCGAACACCGCGTCATCCTCAAATACCCGGTGCGCGCCGCGCTCAACCCCTTCGCCAGTACCATCGGCTATATCTTTCCCTTCATCGTCTCGGGCAGCATCATCGTCTCGCTGGTGTTGAGCCTGCCCACCGTCGGCCCGCTGCTCTTCAAGGCGCTCATCGCCCAAGACCTCTTTCTGGCCGGGACGATCCTGCTCTTGCTGGCGGTCCTCTC
>CAZYQJ010000018.1:0-19374 GCA_964649925.1 uncultured Litorilinea sp. | reverse complement strand
GGTCAGGCCTCAATACTTGTGAAATTCATTACACACTTTGCCCCATTCTTCCGGCAGTGCTATACTCATAACACTTCAGAAATTCGTTTCCCGACACTTGTTATTATCCGTTGAGGAGTTGCTCTCTATCGGTCTGGCACGGACAAAGGGGTCCGTTGCGTTCTCCTCCTGATTGGCGACGCGTCCATAGCTCCTGACGACTTTGGCGCAGCGCTGCTCGCTCGGGTCGATTCAAACTCCCCTTCACCTGATGCCACCGATTTATATTGAAACCGGTCTGGTTACGCGCGCTGCCATGCGAACAGGGCGCGCCCTACAAGCGTGGGCAATCGCTCTGTAGCTGGCCTGCCGCGACCCATAGGACCGTCCAACCCTCCCCATATCATAGGAGTCTGATATGCAAAGCAGTCAACTCAACCGTCGTACGTTCTTGCGTCTTGTGGGCGGCGTCACCGCAGGTATGGCGCTTGCAGCCTGTGCCCCGGCGACAGTGCCGGAGGGCGGCAGCGGCGCGGCTCCCGCGGTGGAGCGTCCGTCCCTCATCTACTGGGCGCCGCAGCATTTCATCCCCGAACAGAACGACTATTACACCGAATCGTTGACATTGGCCGCGCAGGCTAATGACTTCGACGTGGAAGTGCAGCTTTTCCCGTGGGGTGAATATACCCAGAAGCAGAACGCTGCCATTGAGGCAGGCACGCTGCCCGATGCCTTGCTCGGTGTCAACGCACCACAGCATCACGCGATGGGGATTCTCACCGATGTGTCCGACTTGTTTGCCGAGATCGCCGAGACAGGCGGCGGTTTCTATGAACCGGATGTGAACGAGGTCACCATCGGCGGCGTCCAGTGGGGGATCCCCTTCCACAATGAGCCCCAATTCCTGTACTATCGCAACGATATCCTAGAAGCCGCGGGCTTCAGTGGGCCGGTGGAAACCCTGGACCAATTTGTGGAAGCGGCCAAGGCGGCGACCGACCCTGCCAATCGCATGTGGGGCTTTGGCAATGCCTATACCCTGGTCCCCGATGGCAGCAACTTTATGCAGATGCTGATCTTTGCCTTCGGCGGTGCGCTGCAGGACGAAGAGGGCAATATCATCATCAACTCCCCAGAAACCGCCGCGGCGCTGCAGTGGAGCAGCGATCTGCTCAACGTACATCAGGTGATGCCCGATGGCGTCACCGGCTGGGATGACACCGGCAACAACAAAGCCTTCCTCAGCGGCCAGCTTGCCATGGTCTACAACTCGGGCAGCGTGCTCACCAACATGCGCGAGAGCGACCCCGGCTGGCTGGAATCGACCGTGGTAGGACCCATGCCCGCGGGGCCCACCGGCGCGCCCACCACCTTCAACGGCGGCTCGGTGGTCGGCATCATGGCCTCGTCGCCCTATCCTGACCAAGCCCGGTTGTTGATCAAGAACACGCTCTCGCCGGAACGCTATCCGGGCAACCTGGAAGCAGCCAGCGGCATGTTCTTCCCCGTGCTCAAGAACTACGAATCGCTGCCCATCTTCCAGGATGACCCCTGGAACAAGCAGATCGTCGAAATGGTGCCCTATGCGTATCTGGCGCATGAGCCAGGCGACCCTGCACCGTGGATCAACGAAGTCGGCAACGCCTTCCTCTACGCCGAAATGGCGGCACGCGTGGCCGTGGAAGGCTGGACTCCCGAAGACGCCATCGCGGACTTCGAGAAGAAGGCCCTCGAGATCAAGGCAAAATACGAACAAGCCTAGTGAGAGAACGTCAGGGGTCGGGTTTCGCCCAGAGGCCCGACCCCCATTCTGTAGGGAGGCAAGATGGCCGATTCGAGTCGTTCAATGAGCGCCGCTTCTACAATGATCGGGCGGCCCATCGGCACCAAACGACGCTCCTGGTGGGCGCGTGAAGAGGCAGTCTTGGGGTATCTCTTCTTGGTCCCTGCCTTGTTGGTGCTGGTTGTGATGGTCGGGTATCCCGCTGTAGGCGGGATTTGGTACAGCTTCCACAACAAGTTGATCGGCTTTGCCGACCCTCAGTTTGTGGGGCTGCAACATTACAGCACCTTGCTTCAGGACGCCGCTGTCTGGAAAGCGGTTGGGCGCAGCCTGATCTTTACGGTGGTCTCGGTCGGCTTCAAACTGCCGCTGGGGATGGGCGTGGCGCTACTGCTCAATCAGTCCTTCCGGGGGCGCGGGCTGGCGCGCGGGATCGTGCTGCTGCCCTGGTCGCTGCCGCTGGTGGTCAGCGTCCTGATTTGGAGTTGGATGTACAGCGATCTGTTTGGCATCTTCAGCTTTATTCTGATGGAGTTGGGCATCGTGGACCGCCCGATCAACTTCTTGGGTGACCCGCAACTGGCGCTGCCCTCGGTCATCGCCGTCAATATCTGGCGCGGTTTTCCCTTCTTTACCATCAACCTGCTGGCCGGGTTGCAGGCCATCCCCGAAGACCGCTATGAGGCTGCGCGCGTAGACGGCGCTTCACGCTGGCAACTCTTCCGCTACATCACCCTGCCGGGGCTGCGTGCCGTGATCATGATCGTCTCGCTGCTCTCGTTTATCTGGACGATGAACGACTTCACCAGCATTTGGGTGCTGACGCGCGGCGGGCCGGGCACAGCCACCGAGGTCTTCCCGATCATCACCTATAAGCTTGCGTTTATCGGCCTGGAGTTGGGCAAGGCTGCGGCCATCCCCATCATGCTGCTGCCCTTCTTCACGCTGTTGATCATCTGGCTCACCCGCACCATCTCGGCACAGGAGGCGCAATCATGATCGGCTATCGCATGGAAAAGCGGATTATGCATTGGCTAGTCCTCGTAGGCGTGGCGGTGGTGTTGGTGGTGGTGCTCTTTCCCATCTACTGGATGCTGCTCACCGGCATCAAGCCCAAGAGCGAACTGTACTTGCCAGAGCCGACCCTGTGGACATCCAACCCGACGCTGGACAACCTGAATAGCCTCTTTAACCGCACGCCGTTCCCGATTCAGTTTCGCAATAGTCTGTTTGTAGCGACCACCACCACGGTGATTTCGATTGTGGTCAGCTCGCTGGCGGGCTATAGCCTGTCACGGCTGCACTATCCGGGTCGCGACTTCTTCAGCAGCGCCATCTTCTTCATCTACCTGATCCCCGGCATGATGACCTTGATCCCGCTCTATGTCTTCCTCAGCCGGTTGGGGCTGCTCAATACGCTCTATAGCCTGATCCTGGCCTATCTGGCCTTCAGCATCCCCTTTGCCGTCTGGGTCCTGAAAGGCTACTTCACCACCATCCCGGTAGAGATGGAGGATGCTGCGCTGGTCGATGGCTGCACGCGGCTGCAGGCGCTCTACAAGGTGATCCTGCCGCTGGCCGCGCCGGGGATCGTGGCCTGCGCCATCTTTGCCTTCACGCTCTCCTGGAACGAATATCTGCTGGCGATGTTGTTCAACAACAGCAGCGATCTGTGGACGCTGCCGGTCGGGCTGGCCGGGCTGGTCTATGGGGATGTCTTCCTGTGGGGAGAGATCATGATCGGCGCATTCCTGATGAGTCTGCCCGTCTTGGTGCTGTACGTCATGGCGCAGCGCTTTGTCGTCACGGGACTGACGGCTGGGGCTGTCAAGGGGTAGGCCGCGTGCCCTTGCGTAGGCACGGTGACCGGCACATCGCACGTACCGGTCACCGTGATCTCACTCACTACTCCACGCGGGTAAAGGTGTAGGATATTGCCCCCTGACCCAGGGTGAGTTGCGGACTGCCATCCGCCCCTTCCTCCACGGACAGCGGCAGGCCGATCACCGGCACGCTGTAGGTCAGATAGGTTTCCAACTCGCCATCGTCGTCATACTGGGCGCGTATCTCTACCGTGAACTCGCCTGCGTCCATCACAAACTGCCCGTCATCTACACGCAGTTCGATCTCGCCCAGCGCGTCATTGGTGTAGCGTCCTAACAGCGGTTCCACCTGATCCAACTCGACCGGCTCAATATCGGCAATTGCCTCAACCGACTGTTCGCGCCGCATCTCATGGGCGAAGCTGTACTGCGCGTCGGCCTCATGCGGCTGTTGGAAGATCATCTCGAACAGCCGGAAGCGGACGGCCTCGTTAAACAGATTCGAAATCTGCGCGTTGCTCAGAACAATGATGCCCACGCCCGCCTCCGGCAGAAAGCCCATATCGGCGGTAAAGCCCAGGGTGTTGCCGCCATGATAGCGCATGGGCTGGCCCTTATAGCTGCCGACAAACCACCCCAGCCCGTAGCTGGCTTCGGCGCTGACAGGCACTTGCGGCTCCCAGGTGACGTTTAAATTCTCCTCCGAGACCACACGCGTGCCGTCCGGGGTCACGCCTTGGTTCAACTCGGTGATCAGATAGCGCGCCATGTCCATCACGTTCGACCACGACGCGCCCGCCGGAGCAACCGGGGTCAGCAACCCCTCGACGCTCAACGGCACAAGTTCATAGCTCGCATCCGGCATCAGGCTGTGCGGCATCGCGTAATTGCTCCCCGCTTCTACCGTCTCCACGTCAAAGGTGGTGGAAGCCATACCGATGGGGTCAAAGATGCGCTGCTGCATCTCGCTGAGATAGGCTTCATAGAGGTTGCCGTACTCGCCTCCGGCAGCGGCTGCGGCAGCATACCCCCCGGTTGCCACCAGTTGATTGCTGTATTGAAACGCCTCGCCAAAGTCGGTGAAGAACTGGAATGTCTGCAACGACTCGATGACGTCTTCAGCGGTCAGTTCATCGGAGTGAAAGAGCAGTTCGAGATCGCGGCGCGGCACGCCGGTACAGGCGCAGACCAGATTCCGCATGGTGATCTCTTGAGACAGTTCCGGGTCGGCCACGGCGAACTGCGGCAGCACATCCTGTACAGGAGTGTCCCAATCCATCAGCCCTTCATCCACCAGGATCGCCATCAACATCGTGGTCATGGTCTTGCCGATGGAACCGATCATCATCTGGGTTTCGGGCGTCACCGGCTCTGACCCGCCAATCTCGCGCACGCCAAAGCCGCTGGCATAGACGATTTCGCCGTCCTGTACCACAGCCACCGCCGCGCCGGGAACGTCAAAGCGGGTAAGTGCGTCGGCGATATAGGCCTCAAACTCGTCCAGCAGCGCATCGTCCAGCGGGATCGGCTCCACGCCTGCCAGGTCGGTCTGTTCGACAGCCGTGGCCTGAAAACCGGTTTCGATGATCGACAGTTGGGCGCTACGCTGCTGTAGGGCCACCAGGTCGGCGCGCACCAACAGCGTATACACGACCCCCTCGTAGAGCATCCCACCGGCAGCGACGATCTGTTCGTCATCCTCGCTCTCATAGCTGATGTTGACGACGGCTTCATACCCCCCCGCGGGCGGCGATTCGAATACCTGGTCGACCTCCAGGGCAAAGTCCGGGTCGACCTGTTCCCACGCCTGTTCAATGGCGGCTTCAATATCCTCGCCAGGCAGCGCCAACAGATAGACCTGAATCTGCTCCTGCGGGCTGGCAAGCACCACGTAATCGTCAACCGGCTGTGCGCTCCAGTTGGTCGGGATGGGGACCGTAAAACGACCCTGGGGGTCGGTGTAAACCCCCTCGGTTGACTCCTCGGCTGGGCCGGTTACGGGGGCAGGGGTCGCCAGCGGGCTTTCCAGTGCTCCGGCCTCGGGTGGCGGCGCAGTGACCATCTGGCAACCCGATACAAGAACGGCCAATAACAGGGTAATCCACAGGCGGACGTATTGCATGTATATTCTCCTTTGGGTGTGCGCAGCCGGTACACCGTCTCGGTGAAAGGGTTTCGTGTTCAGGGGGCAGCCCTGCCACGGCGCAAACCGGCCCAATTTAGGATACGGCTACCTTACACCATCTCATGGCGCGCAAAAGGATGTCTTGTCACAATTGCGACAAGACGACATGGTGACAAACAGCGTGAAATCGTAGCTTGTCGTAGGCTAGGCGGCACGCACAGGCGCACGCCCGCGCGCCTGGTCGGGGTGACGCATCTGCATCAGCGGCACGCCCACGCCGTAGGTGATAAAATCGCCTTTGGGCTTCACCGCGATCAGGCACATCTTCTCTATCTCGCTGCGCTTCTCCTCGATCCCGCGGAAGAGGGCACGCAGGATCTCAGGCGGCGCGGAGGCCGCATCCTGCAGCGTGGCTGTGCCTGCAAAGGTGATCGTAGCGGCAGGTATCTTGATCCACGGCAGCAGCGGAATCTGTTTGGCAATGGGGATCGTTAGCGAGACATGGGGGTTGTTTGCGACATGGCGCGCCTTCCAGGTGTCCCGGTCTGTGGCGATGTAGAGAGTCTCCCCACTCACCGCATAGACAACGCCGACGGTACGCGCCTTGCCTGCAGCCGTCACCATGCCCAACACCGCAAAGAGGTTGCGGCGGATCTCCTGCCAAACCTGATCGCTGGTAATCGTGACCATACTGGGCTCCTTGCGCTGGATGGATGGTAGGTTTGTATGGAGCAGTGTGCCCGATCCGCTATTCTACAATGTGCAGATGACCGCGCGCCAGCCGGATGGTGATGAACAGCGCGGCTGCGCTTGCCGCGGCAAAACCGGCCCACCAGCGCGCTGGCTGATCCCGCCGCGCACCAACCCCCTTGGACATCGGCGGGATCTGGGCCAGACGTGCCGCAGCATCAGCCTTGACTTGGGCCAGCAGCACAGGGTCGGCGCGCAGCCGTTCGGCCTGAACGCGCTTCTCCGCCACCACCTCATCGGTGATGTATTCGCCAAACGACCGCAGCCCGGCGATACGGAACTGGTGCTTCTGAAAGAGTTTGAAGATCTCTTTGACGCGCGCCATTTCGATATTGCGCCCCAGCGTGTAGTCCTCAAAGCGGCCTTCCATCGCCAGCAGTGCGGTTTCGGCCAGACAAGCATAGGCGGTTTTGGGCGGCAGGCCGATGTCGTAGCCAAAGTCAATGTCGCCGGGGATCAGCACCTCGCCGCTTTCGATCACCAATACATCAGGGCGCAGCGCGGCTTCGGCAGGGTTGATGTCGGGCGGGCGCGCCACATCACAGATCACCGCGCCCGGTTTGCACTGGGTAATATCCAACACGCGCTGGCCAAAGGCGGACGTGGCCGTGATGATCAGGTCGCAGTCGGCGGCCAGGTCTCCGGCGCGCGTGGCGATGGTGACCCGTGCGCCGGGTGTTTCAGCCTGGATCGTGCGCTTGAGTTCGATCAGCTTTTCCGGCTCGATGGAGACCAAGACGACGTCATAGATGGCCTGGGCCACCAGCCGCGCGCAGACAGAGGCAATCGATCCGGTTGCGCCAATGATCATCACCTTGCCGCGTGTCAGATCGGTTGCGCCCATGCGGATCACCGCTTGCTTGGCGGCTTCCAGCGTGGCGGCCACGGTGAGACTGTTACCGCTGGTGATGGCGATGTCGGCCTCATGCGCCACCGTAATGCCCGCGTCGCCCACAACGCTGGTAAATGCGCCCAGCCCCATCAGGCGCGCGCCCAGCCGCTCGGCCATGCGCGCCGCAGCGTTGATGCGCTTATAGGTAAAGTGCGGGTCGTGCTGCATCATCTGGCGCGGGGTCGCGCCCAGCGTGATCAAATAGCCCTCGATGCGCTGGCCGGTGGTGGGCGATTGCCCGCCTGTGATACGCCCCAAAAGCGTGGGCGGGAGATAGGCGGCCACCCGCTCTACCAGGTCATCGGGCAGATAGCGCGTCCAGCGAAATTTGGGGTCGCGGTGGATAAAGTCCAACTTCAGCGGGTGGATCAGAAAGGCAAAACGGTTGATCCCCGCTTCTTCAGGCTGCAAATAGCGAATGGCGGGCGTCCAGTGGATGTCGGCCAGCATGTCGAGATAGGTATCTTCGGTGAGCGGCGCGCAGGGGTCAGGGCGTAGCGCCACAAGCGCCGCCTCAATGACCGCTGCCGACCACCGGCCCAGATCGTCGGTGCTGTCCAGACTGGGCATGAGCGTAATGGCGATGCTCACCCCGCGGCGGCGCAGATCGTCCAGGTCATCAGGCGTGGCGGCTTCCACGACCACCGTCTTGTGTTTAAGCGTGGCAGGTGCATACCGGCAGATGGCCCCAATGTCCCCTGCAATGACATCAGCCCAGAGAAAGGGGTCATCGCTGCGGACGCGACGGGGTTCACCGCGCTGGGGGTGGATGCGCTGGAAAGGGGCCTGCCGGAGTTGGGCCAGGGTAAAGGGTGCGGCCCGTCCTAGCGTGGCCGGGCTGCCAACGCCAGGCAGGCGCGGCAGCCGGAAGTAAAGCTGGGGATCGGCGTAGCGCAGCATACAGGTGCGGCGGCTCAACGCCTGCGCCAACCCTGAATGGTTGAGGCCGGGAGTCATCAACACGCGTTTTTGGGCAAAGATGCCCGGCTGGGCGCGGTCGGCCAGGATCACGCCCCAGCGCTCCAGCCCAGCGCGAATGCCGCTGCCATCCACCACGGGTGTATGCTGGGCGACCTGGCGTAAGGCTGCCCCTGCTGCATGGGCGCGATGCGATGTGCCTAGCTGGAGTTCGGCAGGCAGGCCATCCAGCCCGATAGCCGCAACCTGCCCGTCCACCTGGCGGATCAACGCTTCGGCCTGGGCCGGGTCTCCATCGCACGAAAAATAGCGCACATGCAGCGTTCGGCCCAGAAAATGTAGGGTTTCGTCACCCGCGCGCCCCTGAATCCCAATCACGACGAGTTCTAATGCATCAGACATTGTCCTGCCCCCTTCGTGTGGTGGGTTCACATGTTTTGTGATCTGTGCGCGCTGCTATCATAGGTGTGTGGGGTGTGTGCGGCTAGGGTCATTTGTTCCCCGTTGCGCGGGGCAGATGCCCACCAAAATGACAGCGCTACACCCCAAGATAGAGGTGTAGCGCCCGTGGGGGTCTATGGGGAATGGTCAGGCAGGATTACATGCAGGCTTTGATGCTCAACCCCAATTCAGCGGCCACAAAGGCCCCCAGGGCTTGCATCGTCGGTTCATCCAGCACACCTTGTTCATGCAGCGCGTTCGCCAGGTTTTTGAGGCCGAGCCGCGGGGTCGGTTCCTGGCTGGCATGCTTGCCCATCTCGCCCATCTTAGCAAAGACGGCTGTGGCCTGGCCCCAGCAGGCTTTGTCGGATTGAGCCTCGGTCTCAAGGGTATAGAGGCCCAGCGAAATCAGAAATGCAATCAGCGATATCACGAGTAAATGCTTCATGATGTTTCTCCTTCCGCGCCCATTCGATTTGTGAACCACGCCCATATAGGGTGGCGATGATGCCAGTGTAGTGAGCGAGCGTCCCCAATCCATCTTTGCCTGCGTCCCTAATTCGTCACATGGTTTTCAAAAATGCAAGGATCGCCTAAAGTAAGGTCACCGTCGATTCATGCCGGAATCCATGCAACCCATGTCCCACCCTGAGCGCGCTGAGTTAGTCGAACATCTACAAGCCATCCCCCTCTTTGCCAGATTGGGCGTTTCCGTGCTGGCCGAACTGGCGCAGACCGCATACTGGCGTGAATACACAGCGGGCGCGGTCGTCTTTTTGGAGGAGGAACCAGCGCAAGGGCTTTACTATCTGCACCATGGCTGGCTCAAGATCGTCAAATTCTCGGCAGATGGCCGCGAGCAGATCCTACAATTTCTCGGTCCCGGCGAGATCTTTAACTATCTGGGCGTCTTTGCATCCATGGCAAATCCGGCCACAGCGGTGGCACTGGAAGCTGCAGGTGTCTGGCTGCTGCCGCGGGGCGAGGTGCGCAATGTCCTGGCGGCTTCGCCCGACGCCCTGCTCTTGGTCGTAGAGAGTATGGCACAACGCATCGCCGGGTTGGTGCAGATGGTGGCCGACCTTTCGCTGCATTCGGTGGAGGCGCGGCTGGCGCGCCGCTTGTTGGAAAACGCCGAAGGGCATGTCGTCTATCGCCGCCGCTGGAGCACACAAGCTGAAATGGCGGCGCATCTGGGCACAGTGCCCGATGTACTCAACCGCGCCCTGCGCGGCCTGGTCGAAGCCGGGTTGATCCAGGTAGAACGGCAGCAGATCACCATCCTCGACCTGGAGGGGTTGACGGCCAAGGCACAGCGCGCCGACTAACTCTCTCATCCCTGCGGCCAAACTGCCCCACCAAAATTGACAAAAGTCGAATACTGACCACGGCACATCTGCTAGTCTGTGGCATTGCCAACGCCATCGTTTGTATGAGAACAGAAAGGAGGCAGACCACATGCTCAACCCCTATTTTCTGATGGCGATCTTCTACCTGGGGGTAGCGATCCTGGCGGCAGTGGATTCAGCCGCGACCAGTTTTGCGATTCTACCCTGGTTCAATGGGCTGCGCTGGCTGCGCATCCACTTGATCACACTGGGGATGGTGACGCAGACAGCCTTTGGCCTGCTGCCCGTTCTGGCAGCGCGACGCATTGCCGCGCCCATCCCTGCGGTGCGCTGGGATGTCTGGTGGACGCTGAACGCGGGGATATTGCTGCTGATCGCAGGCATCCCGATTGTCAATGGCGTGTTGATCCTGGCTGGCGGCACACTGATCTTTGTGGCGGTCACGCTGCTCGCCCTTCACCTGGCGAAAATCCGGGGTAGACAGACCGCCAGCGCAGGACTACAATTCTATTTGACGGGGCTGGCCTATCTTCTACTGGGGATCGTGGTCGGCACTGGGTTGTGGATCGGGTGGAGCGAACCGCTGCGTATTCAAATTCCCATCGAGGTGCATATCCACGCCAACAACTGGGGCTTTATGTCGTTGGTCTTTGCCGGGCTGTTGATCGACACCCTGCCTGCTCTGACCGGACACCCCCTGGCATCGGTGCGCCGCCTGAACGCCATCTTCTGGTTCATGGCACTGGGCGCGCTGGGGCTGGTGATCGGGCCGTGGCTCGGGGGGCCGCTGTGGGCGACCGTGCCAGGGTTGGTGCTGCATCTGACCGCAACCTTCTTGTTGCTGGGTTTGACCATCCGTGCGTTATCGCAGGCGCGTCTGTGGTCTACGCCGGGCGCTTGGCATCTGGTCACATCCTACTGCTGGATCCTGGCCCCGGTGCTGATCGCGCCGCTGATCCTCCTGAAGGTGCCGGGGTTTCCCGGCGCGGGCATCGAGGCGACTGCGCCCCAGGCATTAATCTACGGCTGGGTACTGCACTTCGCCTATGCGCTGGTTCCCTATTTTCTGGGCCGTGTGTTTGTGGCCGATCAGACCACTAACCTGGGCGGTTCTTGGTGGAGTTTGGCAGCCATCCATGCGGGCAGCGCGTTGATCTGGGCCAGCATCTTCGTCGAACCACAGCGCGACCTGCTGCACGGCCTGGGCTATGTCTTCTATACGCTCTCAATGCTGCCCATCGCCTGGATGATGTGGCGCAAGTTCCATACCCGTTTCCGCACGCTGCAAGAAATGCTCGCCATGCAGGCAGACCATTCCAAACAGGAGATGACGCTATGACCGTCCAGACCTCATCGCAACCGCAAATGGCGGAACAGCTTACTGTACGTCAATGGCTGATTCTGGGGTTAAGCGCAGCGGTGGCCGCCATTGTGGGCGTGTTGATTGTACAGGCCGCAGCGTTGGCGATCTGGCCTGATGCCGCGCTGTTTCGCCCGCTAGGCAGCTATGTGCGCTCGGCCATCTTTACCCTGGTTCCGGCACTGGTGGCGACTGGGTTGCTGGCCTGGCTGACCCGCCGCGCGGCAGACCCGGCAGCCGCCTTCATGCGCATCTCGGCAATCGTCCTTGTGTTGAGCTTTATTCCGGATTACATCCTGCCGGTCCCCAATCGAACCTTGATTGCCAGCACGATTGCAGTGTTCTTGCATGTGGTTGCTGCGGCGATCATTGTGCCGGTTCTGGTACGCGGCTACCGGCGCAGGGCAAGCTAGCGTGCGCGAGGGGATGACGTTGCGGCGATGTAAATGGTGGGGGGTAGTCCTGGTAATGGGGCTGGTCGTGATCAGCCTGGCAGGGTGTGAGAAGCCCGGCGAGGGCCGCAAGGCCGAACAGGGCTATGCTGCGGCTGCGCCGGTCATCGAGGCATTGGCCGCGTATCATACCGACCATCAGGCGTACCCGGAGACACTGGACGCGCTGACCCCCGACTATCTGGCTGCCGTTCCCCAACCGGCGGAAATGCCGCCCTTGCGCTATGCACCTACCGGGCAAAGCTACGAGTTGACCTTTGAATACGTGGGGCCGGGCATGAACCGCTGCGTCTACACCCCGGAAGACGGCTGGCGTTGCTCAGGCTATTTCTAACCGGGCCGCGGGGATCTGCCCGGCCTATGCCGGGGACTAAACCGGTTCCGCACCCCAGGCGTGAAGCCGCGGCACGTCGGACAACAGCCGCCGGGTATAGTCGTGCTGCGGGTTCGATGCGATCTCCTCTACGGTCCCCTGTTCCACCAACTCCCCCCGGAACATGACCAGAATCCGGTCACTCAAATAAAACGCCTGGCCCAAGTCATGCGTGATGAACAGAATGCTCATATTGTGGTTGGCGCGCAGGTCCATGAGCAGGTTCAACACCGTCACGCGCAGCGATGCGTCGAGCATACTGGTCGGCTCATCGGCGATCAACAACTCCGGCCCTACCACCAGGGCGCGCGCGATCATGATGCGCTGTAGCTGGCCGCCTGAAAGCTGGTGCGGCCCCTTGTTGAGGACGTCCGAAGGGTCCAACCCCACTTCGCACAGGGCAGACTCGATACGCTCATCCCGCTCCGCGCGCGACGGCTTATAGTCCAGCAGTTGGAGCGGCTTCTCCAGGACGCGGCGGTTGGTATAGAACTGGTTGACCGCGGCGAAGGGGTCTTGAAACACCCCCTGCACCTTGCGCCAGTAGGCTTTGAGGTCCTGACCGCGGTGCAGGGCGGTCACGTCACGGCCATGCAGATAAATCTGACCGGCAGTCGGATCCAACAGGCGCAGGATCAGCCGCGCCAGGGTGGATTTGCCGCTGCCGCTTTCGCCGACAACAGCCGCGATCTCGCCGGGACGGATGTGGAAGGAGACCTGCTTGACTGCCTGGACAGCGTGTTCGCCGTGCCCAAAGGTGCGCGAGAGTTCCTTTGTCTCCAGCAACGGCGGTTGGGATGCTTGTTGAGTCATACCTCTGCCTTTGCGAAACGTTGATCGGACGTCTGTTGCTGAACCCACCAACAAGCGGTGAACCGCTCGCCATTGCCGATGACCGGCGGCGCTTCCTGGGTGCAGATTTCCATACAGTAGGGGCAGCGCGGGTGAAACCGGCAGCCGCTGGGCGGGGTGCGTAGGTCGGGCGGCGCGCCGCGAATGCCCTGTAGACGGCTTTCGCGCACGCGCGGGTCGGGGTCGAGGGTGGAACCGATCAGCGCACGCGTGTAGGGGTGTTGCGGCGCATTGATCATCGCCTGGGTGCTGTCAATCTCCACGATCTCCCCCGCGTACATCACCGCGATGCGGTCGGCGATGTTGCTCAGGATGGGCAGGTCATGGGTGATGTAGATGATGCGCGTGATGAAATCGCGTTCCAGCAGCAGTTGGAGCAGTAAGACCAACTCCTTTTGTGAAGAAACATCTAGTGCAGAGGTCGGCTCATCTGCAATCAAAACATGCGGGTTGAGCAGCGTCGAAACGACGGCCACGACGCGCTGGCGCATCCCGCCGCTCAACTGGTGCGGGTAGCTGTGCAAGACACGGCTGGGCAGCGAAACCTGTTCCAGCCGTTCCTGCGCCCGGCCAATCGCTTCCTCCGGGGTGATCAGCGCATCGTGCGCGGTTATCACGTCCACGACAAAATCACGCACGCGTGCGGTGGGGTTGAGTGAATTCATGGCGCGCTGCGGCAGCAGCGACACCTTGCGCCCGTGCCAGTCTTGCGGGATATTGGCCTGATCGGTCAGGTCAATTGTTGCGCCGTTGAGGATCATCTCGCCGCCCGTCACATGCAGCGGCGGGCGCGCCGTCAGCGAAATGACCGATGCCAGGGTGGATTTGCCACAGCCCGATTCGCCAACGATGCCAAGCACCTCACCCTCGCCGACAGAAAACGAAACGCCGTCCACAGCCCGCACCACAGGCCCGTGGTCGGTCGTATAGTGCGCTCGCACATCCTTGATGATCATGCTATGCGGTCTCCTTGTTTGCGCCCATGGCTCATTTTCTGCGCAGGCGCGGGTTAAAGATCTCATCCGCGCTCGACTGCAACAACAGCAACGAGAAAGCGATCAGCGTCAGCAGCATGGTCGGCGGGATAAACGCCCACCATGCGCCGGTGCGTACGCTCTCCCAGAGCAGCGCCCAGTGCAGCATAATGCCCAGCGAGATGACATTGCTCGGCCCCAACCCCAACATGGCGAGTGCGGCTTCCTGCAAGACGCCGGAGCTAAGCTGCAAGACAAAGGCCATCACGATGTAGGAGAGCATATAGGGCAGGATCTCCCCCAGGATGAGCGAGACGGAACTCGCGCCTGAGATGCGGGCCACGTCGACATGTTCGCGTGTGCGCAGGCTGCTCGCCTGAGCGCGTACCGCGCGCGCCGTCCAGGGCCAACTGGTCACGCCGATGATGAGGCCCATGACGACGACGGAGCGGTTGCTCACCGCGATCGAGAGCAGAATCAGGATCACAATCGAGGGGATGGTGATCACCACATTCGTAAAGGCCATCAGCGCTTCTTCAACGCGGCCCCCATGATACCCGGCCAGCAGGCCGATGGTCACGCCGATCAGGATGGCCGTTGCCCCGGCAATCGATCCGATGACGAGCGAGGTGCGCGTGCCAAACATGAGCTGCGTGAAGATATCGCGGCCAAAGTTGTCCGTGCCCAACCACGCTGCGGATGACGGCTTGTCATACAGCCCGCCAACCAGACGCATCGGGTCGGACTTGTCGAAGATATAGGGGCCAAGCACGCTGAACGCCAGCAACAGCGCGATCAGGGACAGGCTGAACCAGAAACGCCGGTTGCGCGCGGTGGCGACTGCAATAGCGCGCCGCAGACCGGCAAAAGCCCCTGGGCGCGCGGCGGTAAGGGTTCCAGAAGTGGGAGCCACTGTTGCCATAGCAAATCCTTATCAACTCTCCCCAGTCGTCTTGGCGCGAATCCTGGGGTCAATAAAGCCGTATGCGATATCCACGATAAAATTCGCCGTCAGCACGCCGATCATCACGAAGAGGGTGATGCCTTGAATCACTGGATAATCGCTGGTGCGGATGGACGTAAACAGCAGCGTGCCCAGGCCCGGATAGCCAAAGACGATCTCCGAGATGAGGCCGCCGCTCACCAACCCGCCAATCGACAGGGCCAGCCCGGTGATTTGAGGCAGCATGGCGTTGCGAAAGATGTACGCCGTGATGCGGTTGTCGGGGACGCCCAGCCCGCGCGAGAAGCGCACATAGTCGGCGTCCAACTCATAGATCGACATGGCGCGCATCCCTACCGCCTGGCCGCCGATAAAGATCGTCGCCTGGGCCAGGAAGGGCAGCCAGTAGTGCTGCAGCACGCTCTTGAAGAAGGGCCAGTTCATACCTGGCGTCATCGCAAAGCTGTACCCGCCGCCGACCGGGGCAAGGTCCCAATGGACGGCGAAGAGATAGAGTAGGATGATCGCCAGGCAGTAATACGGCATGCTGGAGACAAACAACGAAGTTGGGAACAAAATGCGGTCCAACCAGCCGCCCTTGTAGGCGGCCAGCGCGCCCAGCGTATTGCCGACGATCCAGCCGACAAGAATGGCAGGTAGCATCAACGCAATGGTCCAGGGCAGCGCCTCGAAGATGAGCCGCTGCACGGGGGCAGGCGCGCGGGCAAAGGAGGTGCCCAGGTCCCCCTGCAGCAGATTGCCGATGTAGATCAGAAATTGCTTCCACATCGGCTGATCCAGGCCAAATTCAGCGATATAGGCGTTGTAGAGCCGTTCCATCGCAGGGCCGCTGACGCCGCCGCCCGCTGACATCTGCGCCACAATCGCATCGACCGGGTTGCCCGGGATCAAGCGCGGCAGCAGGAAGTTCAGCACCAGAGCGATAAAAAAGGCGAGTGCGAACCAGAGGAATTTATTGAGCAGGTAACGTTGAAACTTCGACATAATATCCCGGTCCCCTGGGCGGGCAGCCCCGCGCTTAGGTTGCCCGCCCCAATTGCGAGAGATTCAGATCGTGCGTGCCCAATGCAGCGGCGAGGCTCTGCGCCTGCCCGCTGTCAGGCACGATCCGCGTTACTTCGGTCGGATGTTGAAATAGCCGCGGATGCCCCCATAGTTCTGCTGCGGCGGCGCCACCGGGTTCTCCGCAGTGGCGAAGCCCGTCCACACGACCTCATGGAATTCGTAGAACTCAAGCGGGCGGTACATAAGCGGGATAGCCGGGATATTTTCCTGGAAGATCCGGTCCAGTTGGCTGTACAGTTCCGTTTGCTCTGCCTCGTCCGTGGATGCGGCCACCTGATCTAGCAAGGCGGCTGCATCCGGGTGTTCGAAGCGGTTCCAGTTCCAGAAGGCGACCTCGCCCATCGGCGCGACACCGCGGATGTCGAGCGCGTCGCGGAAGCGCGCCCACGGGCTGGCCGGGCTGGCGCCGGTGTGGGTCCAGATGATCAGGTCGAAGTCGCCGACGTTGCGGCGCGAGGTCGCCACGGGCGCTTCGGGGTATTCGGTGGTGATGTCGATGCCCGCCTCGGTCGCGTTCTGCGCCGCCAACTCGACAGCAGTCATCCAGTCGGTCCAGCCGTAGCAGGCGATGACCTTATAGGGGCCAAGCCGCGTGCCGTCGGGCAGGACATAGATGCCGTCATTCCCCTTGGTCGCGCCCAATTCCTCTTCGAGGATGCGGCGAGATTCCTCGGGGTTGTACTCCCAACCCAACTCGGCCACCTGGTCAGCGTTGAAGAATTTCTCTTCACCACCGCTGGGGATGATCAGGCTGGGCTGTACCGGCGTCGAGTAGCGCGACATGGCGGTCTCGGCGATCTGGGCATAGTTGATGGCGTAGGCCAGCGCACGCCGCACCAGCACGTTGTCCAGCCCTGGCCGGGTGATGTTGATGTGCATCATGGGGATGTTGCCGGGCAGATGGTAGGGTTCCTCCCTGAACCACGTGCCGACAGGCAGCCCCTCTTCCTCCCACATCAACCAGATCTGCGGTGCAAACTGCTGTGACAGATCGACCTGCCCCTGCTGGAAGGCCAGGTTCCCGGCGTCGTTGCTGTCGAAAATCGGGTGGACGATGTACTTGGGCGCAGGTGTGCCGTAAATCTCTTTGCCCCAATAGTCGTCAAAGCGTTCCAGGGCGACACGCTCAGTCGTGTAGTTGAGGACCTTGTACGGGCCGGAACCCATTGGATCCTCTTCGACAAACTGGGATACAGGGGTGTCACCGCTAGCGCGCTCTTCCCAGATGTGTTTCGGCAGGATGTTGATCAATCGGCTCAGATAGAACTTCACCTGCCCGACATTGAGCCGTTCGGGATTCAGCTTGAGTTGGATCGTGCGGTCGTCGACAGCCGTCGCCTCCGACACATAGTCCCAGAACAGGCTGTAATCCAGGTCGTCGTTGGTCTTGGCCAGGTCAAATGTAAAGAGTACGTCGTCGACCGTCAAGGGAGTTCCGTCATGCCAGGTCGTGCCTTCATGCAGGGTAATCTCCATCGTCGCGTCGTCGACCATGGTGTACGACTTGGCCAGCAATGGATCGATCTCACCTGTGGCTACATTGTAGGCAAACAGGGCTTCATAGACCAGGAAGGTTTCGCCGTTCGGCCAGGTGATCTGGGGGGCTAATGGGTTGAAGGTGATAAAGGGCCCCCATTGCAGGCCCGCCACGTAAAGCGTTTCGTTGCGTGGCAATTCACCTGGGGCCGCGGCTCCGGCAGCGGCTTCAGGGGCTACGCCCGGCGCGCCCGCTTGTGGGGCGGCAGCCGGCTGGCAGGCAGACATCAGATTCGCGGTCAGCGTCACTGCGCCAAGCGTAGCGACGTCGCGCAAAAACTCGCGACGGCTCCGGCGCGAGGTCCAAAACGAGGGCTGCTTCATTTTCTCCTCCTCATTGAGAGACAAAGAATGTGCCTAGATAGAGGAACTGTGGACGGGGGACGTGGTTGGAAACCCCACACCCCGAGCGTCTATCCCCATTATACGCGACTTTGTTGCATTTGTGCTGCCAATTTGTGCTGACCTTGTAAAAATCCCGCAATCGGGGCAGCACTTTCTGAATTGCGGCGCACGCTCGCCTCCGCTATACTCACATCCAATCTGCCTATTAGGTTGTTTGCCATGTCAACGGAAAGGATTTTGGATGCGCGCCATTGGCCTGACTCGCTATCTACCTGTTGACGACCCCGCTGCCTTTGTGGAGGTCGAACTGCCAACGCCAAGCGCCACCGGCCATGACCTGCTGGTACGCGTGCATGCCGTCTCTGTCAACCCCGTGGACACCAAACAGCGCGCCCCCAGGCCCGACGTGGAAACGACACCGCGCATCCTGGGGTGGGATGCCGCGGGCGTGGTGGAAGCGGTGGGCGACCAGGTGACGCTCTTCCAGCCAGGGGACCGGGTGTACTATGCGGGCAGCATCATACGCCCTGGCTGCAACAGCGAATATCATCTGGTGGACGAACGCATTGTCGGGCATATGCCGCAGACGCTCTCCTTTGAGCAGGCCGCGGCGCTGCCGCTCACCTCGTTAACAGCCTGGGAAGCCCTCTTTGACCGGCTTGGCTTTGAGCCGCGTATCACACCTGCCAACCAGGATCGCACCCTGCTCATCATCGGCGGCGCGGGCGGCGTGGGTTCGATTGCCACCCAGATCGCGGCGCGCGTCGCCGGGCTGCGCGTGGTCGCCACGGCATCCCGCCCTGAATCGGCGGCGTGGTGCATGCAGATGGGCGCGGCCGCGACCCTCAACCACCATGAACCGCTGCGCGCCGGGTTGGAGGCATTGGGCATGGACGGGGTGGATGCGATCCTGTGCTGCAACAGCCTGGAACGCTATTTCGACGCCATGGCCGACATCATCCGGCCCCAAGGCAAGATCTGCACCATTGTGGGTACGAAAGACAACCAGCCGGTTCACATCAACCAGTTGATGGGCAAAAGCGCCACGTTTGTCTTTGAGTTGATGTACACCCGTTCCACCTACCAAACGCCCGACATGCAGGCGCAGCATGACATCCTGGAGGAAGTGGCGCGCCTGGTGGATGCGGGCGTATTGCAGACCACGTTGACCGAGATAGTGGGCGTGCTGAGTGCAAAGACGCTGCGCCAGGCGCACGCCAAAGTGGAGTCAGGACGCATGATCGGCAAACTGGTCTTGAGCGGCCTATGAGCGCCCCTGCCCCCCAATGGCCTCACGCTGTAGCATGGCTGACTTATGCCGCGCCAGCTTGATTGGATACGCCGCAAATTTTGAGGACGGATGAGATGGGAACAATGCGCCCGCTGCAGTCAA
>CAZYQJ010000017.1:6725-19741 GCA_964649925.1 uncultured Litorilinea sp. | reverse complement strand
GGTAGCGCGTGAGGGGCAGCAGTGGGCAGTTGGGGTGTAGGCGTGGGTGAAGCGGATGCCCTCAGCGGCGAGCTGGTCGGCAAAGGGGGTTCGACAAGGGTGGCCGGGTGCGACGACATCGGCCTGTTCCTGGTCGGTCATAAAGATCAGGATATTTGGACGCGAAGCCATGAGGTTTTATTACTCTTCCAAACGATTCTCTTCGATGTAGTCCCAGTTGATCTGATAGCCCATGCCCGGATCCTGAGGTAGCTGGACATATCCATCGGCGTCCATCCTATCGCCCAGGGCATGCAGGTAGGGTGGGGGCGTTTCATAGTCGATGCCGGGGGCAAGCAGGCCGCGTTCATAGTACTCGCACACGTCTTCACTGGTCGAGCCGAGGATTTGCAGATTGGCGAAACCGCTCATGTGGACTTCGCATTTAACGCCAAAGGCTTCGGCCACGGCAGCCATCTTCTTGAGGCCGGTCACGCCGCCGCGCAGGACATCCATGCGCGTCATGTCCGATGCGCCGCGGCGGATCCAGTCAGCGCGCGTGTAGACGCTCCCCGCGGCGATCTCCGGCGAGAGGATGGGGATGTCGAGTTCCTGGCAGAGCTTTTCGTAGGAGGCGACACGGTATTCGGGCATGGGGTGTTCATACCAGTAGAAGTTGAGCCTCTCCAACTCGCGGCCCACCCGGTAGGCTTCCTCATAGGTGCGGTAGGTGCCCCAGGGGTCAAAGCTCAGGACCATGTCGTCGCCCACGGCTTCTCGCACGGCATAACAGACCTGGATATCGTGTTCGATGTGCGACGGGCGGCCTGGGTCGGGCTGTTTGGTCACCGGATCCCAGAAATAGTAGGGATGGATCTTGTAATGGGTGTATCCCTGCGCCTTGCAGTCCAGAGCATGTTGGGCGTATTCCTCCGGCGTGCCCATGTTAGGGTAGGTGCTGGCGTAGGCCTTGACCTTATCGCGGCAGCCGCCCAGCAGTTTGTAGAGCGGCACACCAAAATAGCGCGCCTGGAGATCCCACAGCGCCATGTCGACGACGCTGATCAGGTTTTCCGGCAGGTTGGCGACCCACATCCAGTGCCAGAATTTCTCACGGTCAAACGGGTCTTGACCTTTGAGCAGGTGCTTGAGCCGCCCGCGCAAGGCCACGCGTTCATCCGGGGTCAGCCCATCGGCGTCACCGTGACCGTGCCCGCCAAAGTAAAGCCCCTCTATGCCTTCGTCGGTGATGATCTTGGTGAGCGTTTGGATGGCTTCTACTTCGGGCAAGATTTCACCGGCGCGGAAGCCCTGGCGTTTGACCCGAAAGGGAATCACCTGAAGGTCTACGATCTGCATGGTCTACTCCTACACATGGGGATTGCGCCCCTTGGTTGGCTGGAATGGGTCAGTCAAAAGGCTGCCGGTCTATTAGGAGACAGCGGGTTGGTACAACTCGACAATGAGTTGATCGAGTTCGCTCTGGGTCTGCTCGTCCACGGGCGGCGCGGGGCTGCGGACTTTGGCGGTCGCGATCACGCCGCGGCGGCGCAGTAGTTCCTTGTGAACGTGATAGAAAATGCCCGACCCCTGAGCGGCGATGCGGTTGATGGGCGCGATCACGCGGTCAAAGACGGCACGCGCCCCGCGTTCGTCGCCGGACCGCATCAAGTTCCACACCTGGACAAAGGCTTCGGGCTGGCTGCAAAAGGGCATGGTTCCCAAAGAACCGCGGCGCAGTTCTTCGATGAAGTAGCCGCCGCCCGCGCCGCCAAAGATGGTGAGCCGATCTCCGGCCTGCGCCACCATGTCCGCGACCTTGCTGGCAACGGGCGGGCTTTCGACCTTAATATAGCGGACGCGGGGGCAGTTTTCTGCGATCTGGCGCGCCAGCCCCGCGCTGATGGACGCACTGGCCACATCCTGCATAAAGATGGGAATGGAGACGGCATCGGAGATAGCCTGGTAGTACTCCAACACTTCGGCAGGACCGGCGGGCATAAAGGACGGGGGGATGACCATGACGGCATCCGCACCCAGTTCTTCGGCGCGGCGGCTGTAGAAGACGGCCAGGTCGGTTCCCGGCGCGCCGGTGTTGATCACGACGGGAACACGCTGGCGGACTTGATCCACCACCGTGCGGATCACCTGGTCGCGTTCGGCCTCGGAGAGTTTAAAGACCTCGCTGCCGAGGGCCACGCCCAGCCCGTGCACACCGGCATTGATGTCAAAGTCAATCAGGCGGCGCAGGCTCTCTTCGTCGATCCGGCCTTGTTTGTCAAAGGGCGTGACCAGGATGGGGAAGACCCCTTGCATCGGTTCTGACGGCACGATCAACACTCCATCGTTTCGTTGGGATGGGCAGGTAGGGAAGGGGGAGGGGGAACGGTAGGGCTGGCATTATCCCTTAACTGCGCCTAGTCGAATACCGTGGATGAAATAACGCTGTAGGAAAGGATAGACGATCAAGATCGGCACGGTCGCCACGACAATGTTGGCGGCGCGCACCGAACGGTCAGACAGATTATACAAGTCTTCGATGTTAACTGAAAGTGCCTGGAGGTTCATGTCCACGACCACTGTCCTCAAGAAGGTCATCATGGGGTATTTGGCATTATTCATGATCAGGATCATGCCGTCGAACCAGGCGTTCCAGTGAAACACGCTAGCGAACAGGGTGAGCGTCGCCAAGGCAGGGATTGAAAGCGGGAGATAGATGTAAAAGAGCGTAGACCAGTACGACGCGCCGTCGATAATGGCGGCTTCTTCGAGTTCTCGCGGGATCTCGCGGAAGAAGTTCATCAACAGGATCACATTCCAGATGGGGAGCGCACCGGGCAGGATCAACGCCCACAGGCTGTTAAGCAATCCCAGGCTGCGAATCACGAGGAACCAGGGGATCAGCCCGCCGTTGAAGAGCATGGCAACGATCAAGATCCACATAAAGAGATTGCGCCCGCGGAATTCGGCGTTGTCTTTGGAGAGAGGATAGGCCGCCAGGACCGTCAACACCATGTTGAGCAGCGTGCCCAATAGCGTGCGCTGGACGGATACGAAGAAGGCCGCATAGACCGGGCCGGCTTTGAGGATCTCCTTGTAGTTCTCTACGGTAAAGCCAATGGGCCAGAGGGTCACAAACCCACCCATAGAGGCGGCGCGGTTGCTGAGTGAGATGGCGACGATGTGCAGCATGGGAAACAAGCAGGCCGCACCAAAGAGTAAAAGAACGAGGTAGTTGGCAATGTCGAATAACCGGCTGCCAAGAGTCTTTTCCTGGATCATCGAGTCCTCCTAATTTCCCGAATTCTTTGACAAGAACGGTTCGCCGATGGGCGGGTCTAGAAGATGCGGTAGCCCGTCAACTTATGGGCCAGCCGGTAGGCTACCACGATCAACAGAAAGCCGATGGCCGATTGGAACAGGCCAATGGCTGCGCCCATGCTATAGCGCGCCGAGATCAGGCCTGCACGGTACACATAGGTGTCGAGGATGTCACCCGTTTGATAGACGGCAGCGTTGTAGAGCGTTAGGATCTGTTCGAATCCGGCCTGCAGCACGCTCCCCAGATTCAGACAGGCCACCAGGATGATCATGGAGAGGATGCCCGGTATGTTGACATGGCGGATGCGCTGCCAGCGGTTGGCTCCGTCGATGGCGGCAGCTTCATGCAAGACGGGATCAATGCCGGTCAGCGCGGCTAGATAGATGATCGTGGCCCAGCCTGCTTCCTTCCAGATGTTGGTGATGACGACCACCGGGCGAAACCAGACGTTGCTACCCAAGAAGAGGATCGGCTCGACACCGAACAACCCCAACGACCGGTTGATTAAGCCGGTGGCCGAGAGGATATCAAGCAAGATACCGCCCAAGACAATCCATGAAAGGAAGTGGGGCAAGTAGACGACGGTCTGGATGATGCGTTTGAACCAGGAGATGCGGACTTCGTTGAGCATCAGAGCCAGGGTGACAGCTATGGCCTGCAATGTGAGAATCTTGGAGGTAGCGATAATCAGCGAGTTAAGGACAATGTTGCGAAAGTCGGGGTTGGAAAAGATGTATTCAAAGTTTTCAAAGCCCACCCAAGGGGAGCGCGTAAAGCCCAGGCCAGGGTTGTAGTTCTGAAAGGCGATGATCACGCCATACATGGGGTAGTAATGAAAGATGGCGAGTTGAACCAGCGGCAGCAAGATCATCACATAGAGCGGCCAACTGCGGCGCAGATAGCGCGCAGTCCTGCCCTGTGCCTGTGGGGATGCTACCGGGAGTTGGATTCCCTTCTGTACTGTTGTCACGGCAAGACCTCCTGCTTCCGTCCGGTTTACATCTATCCGGCGAGGTCATGGATCATGGCAGGCCCGGCGGAAGGATTCTTCCATCGGGCCTGCGCGTTTACCTAGCGCCGCTGGCTGATCAGCCGCGGTTGGCCCACCACTCATTGACCTCCTCGGTGATCCTGTCTCCACCCATCTGCTGCCACTGCGCCACCATTGCGTCGAAGTCGCTGATGGGACGCTCGCCAATGATGATCGCCAGTATGGTCTCGTCCTGGAGTTTACGCAGATCCACCCAGCGATCCACCATGGTGGGGGTGGGGAGCGTTTGTAGTTCGGTCATCATGCCCAGGTCAGCGGTTTCGAGGATGAACATGCGTGATTCCTGCGAGACGACCTGCACGCCGGTGGGGTCTTCGAGCAGCAGGTTTTGCATGGCGTCGCGCTCTTCGGCAGGGATGGGCGCCCACTGTTCACGCCAGAAGCGGATTTCGTCGCCGACGCGGCGCGGATCGATCATGCCGCTGCCGCGGGTGCCGATCGGCCCCGGCGCCCAGGGCATCCAGCCGATGCCGGTGAAGGCGACCGTGTCATCGTCCTGCCATGCATAGTTGTGGCCTTCCCACCCATGGAAGCGGCGGTCAAAGTCTTCGGTCAGTTCCTGCATCCAGTTGGTGAGTCCGAAGATCTTGTCGATGTGCTCCATGCCCTTGCGGAAGACAAAAGGGTTTTCACGGAAGTTGTTTTCCGTATATTTGCCCTTACGCCCGTCTGGCCCGGCCGGGATGTCGGCAAAGGCCCAGCGCGTAGTGGGGTCGTTGTTGACCGTATCCAGATTGGCCCCCCAGGAGGGTGTGAAGTGCAATCCGCACTGGCTGGCGGCAACGTCTTCGATGGACTCTGAGGTTTCGATGGTGAAGAAGTCGCGGCGGAAGATGCCCTCCTGATACCATTGGGCCAGCAGTTCGAGCGGGGCCTTGAGTTCAGGGCGGATGCCGTCATACATGAGGCCATCGCCTTCCTGGCTCCAGCGGTCGGGGATCAACCCGTAGGCTCCCCAGATGGGGTCGAGGCTGCCATACCAGGTATGGGCATACTGTTTGTTCGCCATCAAGCCGATCGTTGTGCCGGGTGCACCCATCCCGATGTCGGCGTCAACAATGGCCTTGGCAACGGTATACAGTTCGTCCAGGGTGGTAGGGACATCCAGACCCATGCTTTCAAACCAGTCGGCGCGATACCAGAGGACGGTGTCATTATGGGCCAAGTCTTCGACCCGCGGCAGGCCGTAGATGCGCCCGTTGATGCGTGTCCATGTCCAGGGTAGGTCGCCATATTCGGCCCAGATCTCTTTCCAGCGCGGCGAGGCATAGGCTTCATAGGCGTCGGTGATGTCTTCGAGCAGCCCGGCTTCCACCATCTTGACGAAGATGGTCATGGGGACATTTTCCATGTAGTCGGGCAGGTCGCCGCTTGCCATGGCGAGGTTATACTTGGAGTTGCCTTCGTCGTCGGTGGACCAGGTCCAGGCGACGGTGAACTTGATGCCAAAGAGCTTCTCGACCATGCGTGAGTAGGGGTTGTTTTCGATTGTGTCGCCTTGGGCAAATTGCGTTTGGGCATCGACGCGGCGCGTGGTGGAGATTTCAACGGGGGCGGCAGTGGGAGGCAACCCTTCGGCTAGATCAGGCAGGACGGTGGTCCATCCTTTGGGGCGGTCAGGGCTGCCCGGCATGTCTGCGCCAAGCAGATCAGGGATGGACCCGGTAAACGGTGCAGGCGTAGCGGCATCGGCTGCCTGCTGAGGCGGCGGCTGTGTGGCCCCTGGCGCAGCACAAGCGGCCAGCGCAGCTGAGACACTGATCAAGCTCGACATCTGAAGAAACTTGCGGCGTGACAGTGAGGTTGGATTACTCACGGGTTCCTGTCCTTTCTTGCTTGGTAAGCGTTGGGAAGCGCAAAAGCACAAGAGGGGAGTGCCATGGGACATCCGGATCGGGCTGTCAGATGAGGGTATGCAATCTCCTTCCTAGCCGAACGACGTCGCGCTCAGCTGGATCAAGCCGTGTCACCGACGAGCAGTTTCACGGGCAGACGGGTCTCCTGGGGCACGTCGCCGCCGTCGAGGAGGCATTGTAGGTATTCGACAGCTTTGGCAGCGACTTCGGCCCACGGTGCTTGAATCGTGGTCAGGCGGCGTGCCGGAGGAATACTCAGCGGCACACCATCAAAGCCGACTATGGCCAAGTCATCGGGCACGCTCAGCCCCAAACCAGCGCAGGCATCCAACAAGGTATAGGCGGACATATCCATCCAGCAGACGGCGGCGGTCGGGCGCTGTGCGGCGGGTGCCGTCAGAAGGGCGATCTCTGATTGGGTCAGCCGGTGGTCGTCGTTCTCAATACTCACTGTGACCTGGCAACCGGCCTTTTCCGCCGCGGCCTCTATCGCCTCGCGGCGGCGTACGGTAGAGGTACGCACGCTCGAAGGGGCGCGATAGAGGATATGACGGTGGCCCTTCTGGACAAGGTAGTTCACGATCATCGCAGCACCGGCGTAATCGTCCACAACGACAGACGGGGCGGCAGGATGGGCATTGGCGATGGCGACGACGGGCATCTGAGAATCAAAAAGACGGTCCATCACTGGGCTGTGCGGGGTGGGCAGCAGCACCAGCCCATCGATCTTGCCGCTGTTGAGCGTGCCGTAGACGCTGTCCACGGTGTCGCGCATGAAGCTGCCAAAGAGCAACAGGTCTTGCCGGTGGATGCGACAGCCGCGCTGTAGGCCCTGCAAGATTGCGGCAGTGAAGGGGCTGTGAGCGTCGAGCGCTTCATAGCCCGCATAATAGCCGATGATGTGGGTGCGTTCCCCGCGTAACGCTTGGGCAATGGCATTGGGGGCGTAGGCGAGTTCTTTGGCGGCGGCCAGGACGCGCTGCCGTGTTGCTTCGGATACGCGTGTGCCGCCCTGCGGTGAGCGACCGAGCGCGACAGCGGCGGTCACACGGTTGACGCAGGCCAGATCGGCCACAGCCTGAAGGGTGACTCGGCGTTTCTTCATACCAGGTCTGCCTAGGGAGCCGCACGGTTGAACGGCGCGCGACAGGAACGAAGGGCCGTAGTTTGTTCGCGATATGGGAGACAGAAAAACGGCGGAACGTTGAGTAGCGTAAGCGAAAACTATACGTGTAGTTCTAGGGTAGAACCAGTATAGCAGCCCGCACCAGTGGCGTCAATAGCTTTGTTTTGAAGCAGTCAAGTACGACAGGTGGGGTGTTCGGTAAGTCTGTGCTGACCTATTGCCATAGATTAGTTGGCGGCAGACTGGCCCAGGTCTGCCGCCAACCGGTTTACCAGAGTGCGTAGCCGCCATCGACCACCAGGTCATGTCCGGTGACGAAGTCGGAGGCGGGCGCAGCCAGATAGACGACCGCGCCTTGCAGGTCTGCGACTTCGGCCATGCGCCCCATCGGAGTCAACCGCAGCCATTCAGGGACCATACGCTGGCCTTCCGGCGTCTTGACCAGGTCGTCGACCAGTTGGGTGCGTGTGTAGCCAGGGCTGATGCAGTTGACGCGCACGCCGCGGCTCGCCCATTCTGCGGCCAGGCTGCGCGTCAGGTGGATGACGCCTGCCTTGGAGGTGTTGTAGGCTACCTGATTTTGGGGTGTGTTGACAATGCTGCCCGACATCGAAGCGGTGTTGATGATTTTGCCGTAGCCCGCGGCCAGCATCACGCGCCCCGCGGCTTGGGCACAGTAGAAGACGCCGTTGAGGTTGATATCCAAGACGCGCTGCCAGTCGGCGGGCGACATCGCTTCGGCGTCTGTCCACTGCCCGATGCCCGCGTTATTGACGGCCACGGTCAGCTTTCCCCAGTGTGAGACAATCCGGTCCGCCATCGCCTGCACCTGGTCGGGCTGGGTGACATCGGCACAGAGGGCAAGCGACTGGATACCTTTCTGCGCCAGTTCATGCGCTACGGTCTCGGCGCGTTCGGCCACGATATCCACCACGGCTACGGCCGCGCCCGCCTCACCGAGCGCATGGGCATAGCCGCGGCCAATTCCCTGCCCGCCGCCGGTCACAAAGGCCACGCGGCCATCCAGCCGGAACCGGTCTAGGATCGCCTCCGGCGCTGTTGCGTTGTCGCTCATCGGGTCATTGCTCCAGCACGATCTGCGCTTTGACCGAAGTCGGCGGCATCTGTACGGCAAAGTCAAAGGCTGCCACGCTCTCGTCAAAGCGGAAGGTATCGGTAATCAAGGGCTTGACGTCGATCTTGCCGCTGCCCATCAACGCCAGCGCACGCGGATAGACGTGGGCATAGCGGAAGACATATTCCACGCGCGGCTCTTTGATGGCAGCCGTGGACACATCATAGGCAACCGGTGCGACCGGCATCCCCACATAGACTACCGTTCCGCCGGGGCGCAGCGGGCCAAAGACGCTTGCAGCGGCGCGTTCGTTGCCGCTGCATTCAAAGACCACGTCCGCACCCCAGCCGTCGGTCATGTCATGGATGACTTCGACCAGGTCTGCCTCGGCCACGTTGACGGGGCGGATCGGCCCCAGGGTCGCGGCCAGGTCCAGTTTGGGCTGCTGCACGTCGGTGATCACCACCTGGCTGCAGCCTCCGGCCAACGCCGACAGCGCGGTCACCATGCCGATGGGACCCGCGCCCATCACGACGGCCAGGTCGCCAGGCTGGATGTGCGCCTTGGTGGCTGCGTGTATGCCCACGGCCAGCGGTTCCACCATGGCCCCTTCGGCAAAGCTGACGTTGTCGGGCAACTTGAAGGTAAAGGCCGCGGGATGCACCACGGTCGGGCGCAGCACGCCATGCACGGGGGGCGTTGCCCAGAAGCGGACTGCCGGGTCCAGGTTATACATGCCTAAGCGGGTGGCGCGGCTGTTGGGGTCGGGGATACCCGGCTCCATGCAGACGCGGTCGCCCACCTGGAGGTTGGTAACCTCCGCGCCCACCTCGACGACCGTACCGGATGCCTCATGGCCTAGCACCATTGGATCCTTGACCACGAAGGGGCCGATGGCACCGTGCGTATAATAGTGGACATCGCTGCCGCAGATACCAACGGTATGGATGGCAATACGTACATCGTGGGGGCCGAGCGATTCGGGAATATCTATCTCGCGCAGCGCCAGTTGGCTTTTGCGCTCCAAAACCAATGCGTCCATGCTATACAACTCCTTGTACAAAGGCGGCCCGGCAGTCTGGGAGACTTTCTGCCGACCTGCCCGTTTGTCTATTAGCCCTTGCGAACGATCACCACGGCTAGAATGAGTGAAAGCACGGTGGCGATCCATAAGGGTAGCATACTCTCGATAAAGCGCATCCACAATAGATGGAGTGCGACAAAGCAGAGTATGCTGATAAAAACGCGGTCGAATGTATTGGTTTCGATGGGCAGGAACCCGCGCCTGCCGCGATGTTCTACCGGCGCTTGAACGACGGGTTCGGGATTTGTGGGCGCTGCCCGGTTATCGCTCTGGACTGACCCTTGCGCCTCGACAGCCATGATTGATCGCTACTCCTTTACTGCGCCAAAGGTAAGACCCATGACGATATAACGCTGGACGAAGACCAGGAAGACCAGGGCCGGGAGCAGCGATATGCTGGCAACGGCAGCCATCTCGCCCCAGTTTGTGCCGGTAACCGTGACGAACTCGGCGAGCCCGGTGGTGATGGTGCGCGCCTGGACGCTGGTGAGTGAGGCGGCAAAGATGTATTCGTTCCAGGCAAAGATCCACCCCAGGATGATGGTGACGGCGATGCCTGGCGCGGCCAGTGGCACAATAATGCGCCAGAGTACGGTCATGCGGCTGGCCCCGTCGACAAAGGCAGCCTCGTCCAACTCGATGGGGATGCCGTCCATGATGCCCTTCATCAGCCAGATGGCAAAGGGTAAGTTGAACACACAGTAGAGCAGGATGAGGCCGATCTGTGTATCAAAAAGTGACCAACTGCCGATCCGGAAGACCCGTGTATAGAGCAAGAACAACGGCAGCGCAAAGGCTGCGGGCGGGGCCATCCGGTTGGTGATCGTCCAGAAAAAGATGTTGTCTGCGCCGCCCAGCCGCCAGCGTGAGAGGGCATAGGTGGCGAGTACGGCCAGCAACGCGACCAAGAGGGCGTTGCCGGTCGCCACGATCAGCGAGTTGATCAGGTAGCGTTGGAAGGTTGGGTCGGTGAGGGGTTCGGTATAGTTTTGGGCGTAAAAGGTCGTTTGAAAGAAGCGGCCCACAGAAAACAACTCTACACGGCTGCGCGCCGAGACGATTAACATCCAGTAGATGGGCAGCAAGGTGATCAGCGTCATGCCAATCCAAAGCGCATACAGCCCGACCCAACGTAGGGTCTTACGCATGTGGAAAATCTCCTAATTCATCAGACAAAGCAACTTGACCACGGTTCGACTTCTCGCATTGACTTCACATTTACTTGCTGGTCTGTTTTCCTGTCTGAGCGAGGGCGATGAAGAGCAGCCAGCAAAGCACAATGGTGAAGTAGAGCACCAGCAGCGACATAGCCGACCCATAGCCATAGTCGGTCCGGGGGAAGACGACACGCCAGATATGGATGCCAAGATAGCGGGTGGCGTTGCCCGGCCCGCCGCCCGTGAGTAGAAAGACCTCGTCCACAATGCGCAATGCATCCATGATGCGGATGAACAAAGTGGTGAGGATTACGGGCATCATCATGGGGATGGTCAGAAAACGCAGCACTTGAAAACGGTTTGCGCCATCCACCAGGGCTTGCTCCATCGGCTCTTTAGGGATAGCGGACAGCCCGGCCAGCATGGTCAGCGTGACAAAGGGTGTCCAGTGCCAGACATCCATCAGCACAGTTGTGGCAAAGGCATGACTGGCATAGCGCCCGATGTTGTATTCGATATCGAACCAACGGTCTAGATAGTGAGGGATCAGCCCAAAGCCGGGGATGGTGAGCAGCCGCCAGGTTGCACCCACGGCGATGGGCGCGACCATCAAGGGAAGGGCGTGGATGGTGCGAAAAACGGTTTTGCCCGGAAAGTCTTGCTTAAGCGTGTTTGCCAGGGTAAAGCCCAACACTAGCTCGATGGAAACGGCCAGGAAGGTAAAGCGCAGGGTGTTCCCCACCGACGCTAAGAATTCATTGTCGAAGACCAGGCGGCGGTAGTTGTTTGCCCCGGCCCAGATCAACCCTGCCTGAGCAGCGAAGACATTCCAGTCAAAGAAACCAACATAGAGGACGTAGAAGAAGGGCAGCAGCCCCACTAAGCCCAGGATGATGAGGGTGGGGGCCAGCAGCCCCCACCCCGTGAGATTGGATCGCATAAGGTATTCCGGCGTTACTCGCCGTAGCCTAGCTGTAGCATGGTGGCTTCAGCTGCCGCGCATGCTTGATCAAGCGCCTCTTCCGGTGTGATTTCACCGGCGATGGCCTGCCACATGAACGGGTTGATGCTTTCCAGCAAGCTGTTGTGGAAGGGGAAAGGCGGCGCGCCGCGGAAGAGCGGGCCTTGCTCGCGCATGAGCGTGAAGTAGCCGTCTACCTGAGCATCCACTTCCTGCACCTGCGGGTCATCATAGGTGGATTCCATCACAATGCGGGCACTGGCGACAGCCCAATCCGCCTGGACAGATTCCTGGCCGACGAACTGGAGCCAGAGCAGCGTGGCTTCCTTGTTCTGGGAAGAATGCGGGATGCCAAACGAGCCGCCGTCGTAGTAACCGATGTACCCTTCACCGGATTCGGCTGCTTCCATCACACCTTCGGCGACCGGCGGCAGGGCAACGCCCACATTGCCTACCACAGTCGAGCGATCAGGGTCGGTGGCGATCCAGGCAGCGTTTTCTCCGTAGACCCAGCCCTGGGCGGCACGACCGGCGGCAAAGGAGGCCGCGACCTCATCCCACGTGCTGCTGGTGGCTTCGGGCGGGGCATACGGCATCAGGCCCAGCCAGAAATTGAGGGCGTCTTTGGCTGTCTGGCTGTTCAGGCTGCCGCCATTCGCTTCGCACGCCTTCCAGGTCTCCAAATTCACGCCCCAGTTGTAGACGCCAAAGGTGGGGGCAATGGTCTCGACGAACTCATAGGTAGATGAGGGATGGCCGGAGTGGGCGGTGAGGGTCGTGCCCCATAGCTCCAGGTCATTCTCCTCGCCGTACTGGGTGAAGAACTCAGCGATGTCCCGGTACTGATCGTGGGTGGTCGCCGGAGCAAGTTCATAGCCGTACTGCTCCTGGAAGGCGGCCTGCACGTCCGCGTCCTCAAAGAGGTCTTGGCGGTAGAGGTAGATCTTGAGGAATGCCTCCATGGGCACACCAAAGACGTCACCGGTTTCAGGGTCCTTGAAGTTGTCGATGAATGATGTGAACTTGCTGAGGTCAAATTCGGGGGACACCAGGTCGGGATTCTCGGCCATCATCTGAGTCAGGTTGACGAGGAAGTCGCGACCCAAGTAGGTGTAGACGATGTCCTGTTCGATGTACACAAAGTCATAGATGCCGGTGTTGGCTTCCATGTCACGGATGGCGTTGTTGTACATCTCATCCCAGGAAGTCACCTCGAACTCGACGTTGATGCCGGTCAACTCAGTGAATTGGGGGGCCAGCACGTCTGATACATAGCGAGAGGGCGGCGTACTTTCCGAAATCCCGCGGATAGTCACCCCTTGATACGGTTCGGCAGCCGTGGCCCACCAATCGCCTTCTGCCGGGGCAGCTTCCTCAGCGGCCTCCTCGGCAGCGGGTTCTTCGG
>CAZYQJ010000017.1:4616-6625 GCA_964649925.1 uncultured Litorilinea sp. | reverse complement strand
GGTTCCTCGGCAGCGGGTTCCTCAGCGGGCGCCTCGGCGGGCGCTGCAGGTGTGCCGCAGGCTGCCAAGATCATGCTCATGATCAACAACACGACGCAAAACAGATAGAGACGACCATGCGACCGCAACATATCAGTGTATCCTCCTGCTATCTATTTGGATAGATTCTGATGAAGGTGTTACACAGCGGCATCGGCGCAAGAAATAGGTCTAGGCTGCGTTTTCTGCAACACGTCTTGCGCTAGATGTACACTTGAGGTATAGAAATCACCTCCTTCCTGGAAGGAGTCAACCGCCGGTGAGCGGTGAGAATGATGGAGAGTGCAGTTGACAGCGGGTTCCGGTGGAACCGGCTACACAGCAGCACTGGCATAGGTTTGATTGAGGAATGGACGTCATGCATGCAACCATTCAGTCTGCACGACGCATGAAAGCACTTTGGATTGAGATAAGCTGCGCTAGGGACTGCCGACCGTCGGGGTCACCCGACCACGCCGCCCTAACCGGAGATAGGTCACGCAACACATGCGACTTTTGCAGGTGTGCGGAGTCAGGTAGAATTGACTAAAGTCGAGTTGTCTCCATTGTATATCGGTATAACCGGGGCGTCAAACTGCGAATGTCTGCCTCTTCGCTGCCTCTAACAGTGACCGACCGCGCCGGATGGATCGAGATTCCTGCATACAACTGGGGACACCCGGCTCCCATCTATTAGGAATAATCTTCTCCAAGAAGTGTTTTATGAGAACGGAGAATCAGGTGCTTCAGATTGCTGTGGTCGGCGACCGGTTTATCACCTCTGACCTGGTCGCCGACCTGATCCAGGAACAGGTGGTCCCGGTGACCGGGCCTTGCCAGGTGGCGGCGATGACGCTGGGCTGGCCGGAGGACACCCCCATTCATAACGACGAACTGCGCGAGTTTGTGGGCGACCCAGCGGAGATTGCCGCCTTTGCTCGTGATGCCCATGTGGTCGTGACTCAAGTCGCGCCCATCAGCCGCTTGCTCATCGAATCCGCCCAGCATCTCCAAATAGTTGCCTGCGCGCGCGGCGGGCCGGTCAGCGTCAACGTGGCAGCGGCGACGGAGCGCGGCATTCCGGTCGTCTTTGCGCCCGGCAGCAACGCCCAGGCGGTAGTCGAGTTCACCCTGGGGCTGATCCTGGCCGCGACCAAGCACATCGCGCGCACGCACCATGCTCTGGTCAACGGCGTGTGGCAGGTAGACGCCTATCACTACGACCGCACCCCGCGCGAACTCGCCGGACAGACCATCGGGGTGATCGGCTTCGGCCAGATCGGGCAGCGGCTGGCGCCCTATCTGCGCGCTTTTGGGATGCGCGTGCTGGTCTATGACCCGTATGTGAGCCGCGAGCGCTGTGCTGAATTGGACACTGCGCCCGTCGACCTCCCCACGCTCCTGGCTGAATCGGACATTGTCACCATTCATGCGCGCGTCACGCCTGAAACAGAGGGGATGTTGGGCGCAGCGCAGTTTGCCCAGATGAAGCCCGGCGCATATCTGATCAACACGGCGCGCGGGCCGCTAGTGGACTATGATGCGTTATATGACGCGCTGGCCTCACATCATCTGGGGGGCGCGGCCCTGGACAACTTTGCCGTCGAACCGCCGCCCGCCGATTGGCCGCTGCTCAAGTTGGACAATGTGACGGTCACGCCGCACATCGCCGGGTCATCACGCGAAACGGCGCATCAAAAGGCCGGGATGGTGCTGGCCGATGTGGCGAACTTCTACGCGGGACGGCCCCTGGTGCATTGTGCTAACCCCACTGTGTTGAGCCAGGCCAGCCAGGGGAAGGTGCCATGAGCGCGCTGCTTCTCGGTGTGGATGTGGGGACGACAAGTGTCAAGGCGGTGCTGTTCGACACGCAGGGCATTGTGTTGGCTGAGGCCAGCCAGGAATACCTCACCCGCTATCCCCATCCCAACTGGGCGGAACAAGACCCGGAGGAATGGTGGAAACATATTAAGCTGGCCACGGCTAAGATC
>CAZYQJ010000017.1:0-4606 GCA_964649925.1 uncultured Litorilinea sp. | reverse complement strand
CCCGGAGGAATGGTGGCAGGCTACCTGCGCCCCAATCCGCCGGATCTTTGCAGATGGCCGGTTTAATGCTGCACAGGTGGCTGCGGTGGGCATCAGTTGCCAGGCACCTTCGATGGTGGCAGTCGGCCGGGATGGACGCCCCCTGGCCCCGGCCCTCATCTGGATGGATCGACGGTCGGAGCGCGAGTGCGCGTGGCTGCGCGATCAGGTGGGCCAGGCGGCGATCTCCCGTATCAATGGGGGACGTATCGACCCCTATTACATGGTTCCCAAACTGCTCTGGTTCAAGGCCAACTGCCCCGACCTCTACGCCGCCACCCACCAGGTGCTTCAGGCCAATGGCTATATCATCCATCAGTTATGCGGCGTCTTTAGCATAGACCTTTCACATGGGCCGCTCACGCTCTGCTTTGATTCGGTTCGAGGCGATTGGTCCGACCCGCTGCTGGACGCGATGGGGCTGGATCGGGCCAAACTGCCCCCAGTCTACCCATGCAGTGCGGTGGTGGGTGAGGTGAGCGGCGCGGCTGCCGCAGCCTGTGGGCTGGCCTCTGGCACGCCGGTGGTGGCAGGGATGGCGGATGGGACCGCGGCCAGCCTGGAAGCGGGTCTGGTACAGGTGGGCGATGCAGTGGAGATGACGGGCCAATCCACTGTGCTGCTGATCTGCAGCGACCGGCCTTATCTGGGGGATGAGTTGATCCCGCTGGGACATGCCATCCCTGGGCGCTACCTGGTGGTGGGCGCGCTGGTGGCGTCAGGCGGCGCATTGCGCTGGTTCCGCGATCAACTGGGCGAACGTGAACGCGCGGAGGCCGCGCAGCGCGGGGTGGACCCTTTCGACCTGTTGACCGAAGCCGCCGCATCCAGCCCGCCAGGAGCAAACCGGCTCGTGTTCCTGCCCTATCTGTATGGGGAGCGGTCGCCCATTTGGGACAGCGATGCCCGCGGGGTCTTTTTCGGGCTGACACTGGCGACCAGGAAGTGCGACCTGATCCGCGCCATTTTGGAGGGGGCAGCCTATGGGCTGCGTCACAATGTCGAAGCGGCGGCGCGTGCCGGTTTTCCGCTGACGACGCTGGCGTGCGTGGGCGGCGGCGCGCGCAGCCCGCTCTGGAACCAGATCAAGGCCGATGTGCTGGGCCGCCCGATCCGTCTGCCGCGGGCGGCGACCGGCGCGCCGTTGGGGGATGCTATCGTGGCGGCAGTGGGGGCAGGGATGTATCCCACGGTCGAGGCGGCTGTGGCGCAGATGGTGGAACCAGGCAGCGAGTATGCGCCCAATCCTGAACCGGCTGCCCGCTATGACGCCCTGTACCGTATCTATGTGGGGCTGTATCCGGCGCTCAGGGAGTCGTTTCACCAACTGGCGCAAGTGCCGTAGCGCGCTCCCGTTGCATCAGGCGCAATCGTCGCGCATCTCCGGCGGGCGCGGCCCTACGGTTGACAGGTCGAACGGTTGAAACCCCATCGCCAGCGCGGGGGAGTCCGCAGCCAGGCGCACGTCGAAGGGCTTGTCAAGCGCGGGGGGCAAATCCAGCGCGCTAAATCGCGGGGCCGCGACCTGTGAATGGGTATCATTGCCCAGCATCTGTAATTCGCTCCAGGTGTAGCGCCGCGGCCACTGGATGCGCGCCTGGGCATCGTATTCTCGGTCGCCGCCGCCAATGTCCTGCCCAGAAACATCCCAGTAGAGGTTGAGGTCGCTGCGGAAGCCGCGCCGATGCAGCGGGCCGCGGCCAACGCTGCCCACCACAACGGGCTGCCCGTCTGTGACGATGATGTTGTGGATCAGCGTAAACGAGTTGTGATCTTCGGCGCGGCTCAACGAGACCTGCCCTTCGCGGCCCAGCGCAAAGACGTTGTTGCGGATGATATTCTCGCGGCCATAGTGCTGGTTGAAGGGCTGGCTGCTGGTGTTGAAACAGAGGTTGTTCTCCACCAGCATATGCGAACTGCCCTCGTCGAGATAGATGGCCCAGCCGCCATAGTTACACTTTTCCACGTCATGGATCACGTTGCCACGCAGCACCGTGCCCGGCTGTACGCCCAGGGTGTAGATGCCGCCCATGTCGCTGAGCAGGCCATGGCCGAGGTTGTGGATGTGGTTGAACTCGATGCGGTTGTTTTGGGTGACATTGTCAGCATAACCCCACACCCAGCCACAGGAGATGCCGCTGTAGTAAAAATCGTGGATGTGATTGTGCCGCACGCGGTTGCCTGCCGTGTGCATCATCAGCACGCCCACAGCGCTGTGGAAGACGCGCCCGCCGCTGGAGATGGTGTTGTCGCTGATCATGTGGTCGCGGTTACGCCGGGCGACAGGGCCGCGGGCGTGTGAGCCATTGATGCGGATACCTCCTGCACCCAAGTCGTGGAGGGTGTTGCCCACCAGCCGGTTGCCGCGACAGCCCGCGCCGATCAATACGCCATAGAGGCCGATGTGACGAATTGTGCACTCCTCGATGGCGCAGTAGCGTGCGCCTTCCATCTGGATCGCGCCTGGCAGGTTGCAGGCCGCTTGCGGCGCGGCGGCGTAGCGCGTCGCCTGGGGACGATGCAGAAGCACTTCAGACTCTTCAAAGCCTTCGATCTGGTGGCTGTCGGGCTGTTCCCATTCGGTATGCTCAAAGTGTAGCCCCCGAAAACGCAGGTATTCGACAAACTGCCCTTGATCCGGGTCGCCAGCCAGAACCAGCAGTTGCGTCGTGACGGGCGCATAGACCTGTGCCGATTCCAGCGTTTCGCCGGGCAGAGGTAGGTAAGTCAGCCGCCCGCTGGCACGGTCCAGATACCATTCGCCCGGCTCGGTCAGCGCTTCCCAGACGTTCTCGACATAATACTTTGCATAGCGCAAGGCAACGTCGTCACGCAGGATAAACATGCTGCGCCGTGATGAGGTCACGGTGCGCGTCTTGGGATCAAAGGCTGCAATGGGCATGCGCTCTTCGATCCAGTAATGGACGGCCACCACATCCACGTCGGTGAGGTTGTGCCAGGGTTGAATGTCGCCTGGCGCGCTGATGAAGGTGTTGCTGCCGTTGAAGAAGTTGTCCGTAAGGCGACCTTGCAGCGCCAGCCCCGGCACCTCTTCGATCCAGTAGAAGCCCTGTTTGGGCAGGCGCGGGCGGCTGCGTCGCTGGCCGTTGACCCAAAGCTGGCGGAAGTACCAGCGGCCTGCGGCCACATCGGGCAGGTCCACCACCCAGGCCGTGCGCCCGTTGTGCTGTGTCTCGGCCCA
This sequence comes from uncultured Litorilinea sp., assembly GCA_964649925.1. GTDB lineage: Bacteria > Chloroflexota > Anaerolineae > Caldilineales > Caldilineaceae > QEUY01. Next base: position 1,365 of record CAZYQJ010000017.1, on the reverse strand, counting down.
GCCTTCGATGCGCCGCCCGCCATCCAGCACCGCTTCTTCGCCGGGATAGGCGGCGTAGGTGATGGGGCCGGAGTCCTGCGGGGTGAAGACGAGTGGGCGGGTCAGGGGATAGCGCCCGCCGCGCAGCCAGACGGTGACGCTGCCGGAAAGTGATCCAGTCTCTTTCCAGGTGCGCACGATCTGTTTTGCCCGATCCATGGAGGCCAGCGGGCCATCGCTGCCGTCGGCGTTGGGCGCGTCGAGCCGCCCGCTCCATTGGTCGTTGCCGTGGGGAGAAACATAGAGGGCGCGATCGTTGCCGTCCATGAAAAAGTCCTCTTTGGGTAGGTTGGGTGCTATTGGATCACGACGACCTCATGGACCGCCACCTGGGGGACGTGTACAGTCAGGATGCCGTCCGCAAAGTCATATTGGGGTGTCTGCCCGCTCGGTTCCACGCGCACCGCGGCGGGCGGCTGGCCGGTGCGGATGCGTAGGGTCACGTCGCGTACAGGGGGCAATTCCTCCACCATGACGCGGTTGGGCGAAAGCATTTCGCCTGCGCCGCGGTGGATCAGGTTGACGAGCAAGCGGTCATTTTTGCGGCGGAGGATCAGTTCCAGCCACGGCGGGCCATCGATCTGCACCCGCCAGGGGATCTCCAGCCGCGCCAGCAGCCCGGCGATCCAGCGGCGCAGCGGCGGGTAATGGCCGCGGAAGTAGTCACGGAAGATCGGGCCATGCACCGCCACCACTGACCCCTGTCCCACACGGCGCTGCGTGACGACCACCTGATCAGTCGTGTCCTTGGATGGCTCTTGTTCGATCAGCCGGTAGCCCCAGACTTGCGTACCCGGTCGCGGCGTTACTGGCTGCCAGGGACCAGAGACGCCGACGCTGCGCGCATGGGCGCGCGGGTCGTCCAACGCCAACTGTGTCACACCCCAGCCGCCGGTAGGGGGTGTCTCCAGCAGATCGCCCACGGGGTCCGCGCCGACCAGGTCGGGCCATTCATGGCTGAGATGTGCACCGCTGATCACGACATGGCCGCCGCCCTGGGCATACTGGTCGAGCGCGGCTACGATGTCGGGGTGCAGGCGAGTTTGTTCGGGCACGACGGCCAGAGCGTAATCCTGCAACCGCGCCAGAGCCGCCTCTTCGGTCAGCAGGTCGGTGGAATGATGCGTCTCCAGCAAAGCATGGAGCGCGCCTTCGACCGGCTGCACGGCTTCACCGTAGTTGTAGAGTGGGGATCCAAAGGGGCTGGTAGCGGCGTCGTAGTGTTCGGCGTGCCAACCGTAGAGATGGCTGGCCCCGTGCAGCACCGCGGCCTGGGGCACGGTCGTGGTGCGAAAGCAGAGTTCCTGGCGGGCGCGGCAGAACGCC
>CAZYQJ010000016.1:0-19832 GCA_964649925.1 uncultured Litorilinea sp. | reverse complement strand
AGTTGGTTGGGGCCGGGGCGCACATGATGGATCTGCAGCAGGTGATGGTCTACAATCCCCTCCACCAGGTTGAACAGCCCCCACCCCACCAGCAGCGAGCCGACCAACACCCGGCCCGACCGCACGACATCGGGCCTACGCAGGGCGCGCCACAGCAGGAAGAAGCCGATTACAGTGAGGATGTAGGTGAACCCATGAAACAGACCATCGGCCAGCGTGTTGAGTTGGAGATTTTCGACCGTATTGGCGGGAAACTCGACGGTCAACATGTGATGCCATTGCAGGATCTGGTGGATCACGATCCCGTCAAAGAAGCCGCCCAGCCCCATCCCGGCGATGATCCCAGCCGTGACCACAGGCCGCATGTGATACTCGTTCATCTACGCCCCTTTTCAACTCGTCTATGCAGCATTGGCGCGTTTCGGTAGCGCCCATTGTGGCACGGGATGGGGTGTGCTGTCACTAGATAAGGGTAAGGGCTGGGGATAGGCCAGGGGCTATGATGGCGGCGAATTACTGTGTGATCGCAACGCGGTAGCTTGCGTCACAGCCGACGGCGCTGCCCGGCGCAGGGGCGACACGCACAAAATAGGTTCCATCTGCGGCGGGCTGCCAGGCCAGCGTGCCCGCGCCATTGGCGGCCAGCCGTGTCAGCCCGTCCACGTCGTAGACCTCGACCTGCAGCGTCACGCCCTCGGTCACATCGTCTACCGTCACCTGGTAGGGCGTGCCTGCGCTCGCATCGAAGCGCAGCCAGTCTTGATCCTCGGCGACATCAAAGAGGCGTGTGAGCGGGGGATGGCCTGCACGGACATAAACGGCGGCAAAATAGCTGTCGTCTGCTTCCAACCGGTCGGCAGGACAGCGCAGCGGCGCTTGCAGGTCGAACTCGCCCAGCCGGTCTGTGGCGGCATAGACGACCTGCGCCGCCTCATCTACCACCGTGGGCAGCGGCGTCCAGGTCTGCGCCTCATGATCCCAGCGCATGATCATCAGGTCGCCCAACGCCAGGTGGCGCGTGTCCACCCCCTGATACCGGACAGCCAGTTCGACGGGATGGGCCAGCGGGGCATCGGCGGCAGCGGGCGCACCTTGCAGCCAGTCCAACACCTGCAGGCGGAAGGTGCGGCCCAGGCTGCGCTGCGGCGGTGCGGGTCGCGCCGGTGCGCCGCCGGAAGAGAGTTCGATGCGCGCCTGCCCGGCAAAGGCATCAGCGGGCAGATTGGCCGTCACCGTCCCGCCGCCATCGCGCAGCGTCGCGCCCTGGCTGCCAAAGATCACGACCTCGGCGGTGGGGCTAAACCGCCAGAGGCGGCGGCTCACCGCGCTGGCGGCCCACGGGTCGGGGGCGCTCCCCGTCCAGCCAAACGGATCGATCGGCCGGTCTACTTTACCGCCATCCCACTCGCCGTTGCCGTTATCCAGGTGAACGGCAAAGTGCAGGTGCGTGCCCAGGCTGTTGCCCGTGCTGCCCATGATGCCCAACACGGTGGCGCGCGTGACCGGGGATACACCAGGCGCGACATCCACACGGTCGAGATGGCTGTAGCGGGTGAAATAGCCGTTGTCGTGCGCCAGGATCACCTCATTGCCATAGCCGCCATTGCACTGCGGCTCGCCTGCATCGCATGTGGTATATACCGCGGCCACACGGCCTGCCGCCGCGGGATAGATGGGCAGCGGCTCATAGATGTTGGGGGTATCCGGGTTGGGGTCGCGATAGGGAAAATCCACCCCGTCGTGACCGTCATAACAGCGGCGTTCGAAACAGCCCAGGGTATCGTTGTAGGGGTCGTCACGGTGCAGCCGCCCATCCCACAGCAGCACCGATCCGTTTTTGCGATAGTCGGGGGCGTCATGGTCGAACCAGGAGTCGATCAGCCCGCCCTCGTCGGTATCGCGCAGCATGTCTAAAAAGGTGGCAGCCGCGCCATCGTAGGCTAATGGCAGGTCCAGGAACGCGCTGGGGTCCCCGGCAGGGAAGGCGATAAAGTCCTGGCCGGGGGTTGCGGCCAGCAGGCTGACGGTACGCCGCGGGGGAGAGAAGGTGTAGTCTGCTTTGGCTGCGGCCAGGGTATAGGTTCCGCCCACCAGCGCGGGGAAGCGGTAATAGCCATCGGCGTCGGTGGTGGCGAGATGCGGGCCAGCCGCCACCTGCACCCCGGCCAACGGCGCACGGCTCACATCCAGCACCCGGCCCTCCACCGTGTAGATAGGAGGGTCCTGGCGGAGATGCACAAAGGCGTGCGCCGCGGGGGTGGTCGGCGCGGCGGCCAGGTTGGTGGCGGCAGAGACAAAGGCGACCATCCGCCCGTCTGCGCCGATGGCGGCGGGCCCCTGGCTCGGCCCGTTAGCTTCGACCCCCGTCCAGGGGGCAGTCACCCCCACCGAGACGCGGCTTGTGTGGCGCGCCAGCCGGTCATGCAGGAAGATGTCACCGGCCCGGTTGCCGTCACCGCTGACCAGGTTGGTGGCGGCAGAGACAAAGGCTACATAGCGCCCATCCGCCGAGAGGGCGGGCAGGTCCGAATCGCGGTTGGCCTGGATGCCCGCGGAGGCAATCGAGACGCGCGCCACGCTGTGCGCCGCTAGGTCGACGAGAAAGATGTCCTGAGCGTGGTTGGTGTCGCCGGGAACCAGATTGTCGGCAGCGGAGGCAAAGGCTGCATAGCGCCCATCGGCGGAGATGGCGGGCGCGCGGCTGTCGCCATTGCCCGGCGCGCCGTTCTGTGCACGCGAGATCAGCCGGGTGACGCCGGTCGTCCTGTCATGAGCGTAGATCTGGCTGATCCCTGGCGGTGGGGGGAAGTCGGGGTCCAGATTGGCGGCGACGGACGCAAAGACCACCACCTGCCCATCAGCGGAGATCGCAGGCTCGAACGCATCGCCATTGGCCTGCGATCCCCCTGGCCCCACGGAAACACGCTGGATGATGCCGCCCTCACGGTCATAGACAAAGACATCGGCTGCGCCGTTTGTGTCGTCCGCGACCAGGTTGGCGGCGCGCGAGTGAAAGGCCACCCACCGGCCATCTGCCGAGATCGCGGGCCGCGAGGCTGCCGACGCATCCCCAGAGCGGTCATTGGCCTGCGCCCCGTCGCCGCTCACCGAGACACGCTCGATCTCCCGCGTGCCCTGGTCATAGACAAAGACATCCTGCACCGCGTTGGTGTCACCGTCCACCAGGTTCGCAGCCCAGGCGTAAAAGGCGATCACCTGGCCGTCGCCGCTGATCGACGGGATGCCAATGCCGCCATCGCGCCCCTCGGCCACCGCGGTCAGGTCGCCTGTCTCGCGGTCATAGCGGTAGAGGATATCATAGGCGTTCGCATCGGCGGCACGGGCGGTCAGCGCGATGATGCGGCCATCGGCGGAGAGGGCCACCCCGCGCGCGGCTGGCAGGTTCGCATCCACCGGCACGGCGTGCGTGGTCGTGACCACTTCACGGCTGACAAACAGGCCATCGCGCGCGGGCACGTCCGGCGTGAAGACCAGAGTCGGGGTGAGGGGGACTGTCTGGGTAGGGGTAGGCTCCGGTTCGACGGCAGCGGGCGTCGGGTCACGCGGGGCTGGCGCGGGCGGGTCGGGCGTGGGCAGCGCATAGCCCGCCAGGGCCAACAGCACCCAGCCAATGGCGACGAGAAACACAGGGCGCAGCCCACGCGTCCACAGGTGAAAGCGGCGGGGTTTTGTCCCCTGGCGGTTGGCATCCATCACCCCGCATTGTAGCAGATCATCGGCAGGACGGCAGGATAGCAGCCCTTTCTGCGCGGCGCGAATCGACGGCGTGGCCGCCCGCGACCGGCGTCTTTACGGTTTTGCGACGAACGGCAGATACAGGTTGTGGACCTCCTCCGGCGGCTGCACGCGCACGATGCCCGACATGCCTACACCACCGGGCGCGCCATGCGCTCTGCAGTAATAGGGGTAGTCGCCCGCCGCGTTGAACTGGAACATAAAGGGCGGCCAGTCGCTGCCGAGCGGCTGCTCAAAGCTCTCGTCGTCGGCGGTGACACTGTGAAACCCTTCGCTCAGTGTCCAGATCACGCGGTCGCCCACGTCAATTGTCACGTCGGCAGGCACATAGACGTTGTTGCGCACATCCACCAGCACATCGCCCACCAGGGCAACCGTCTCGGCTTGGACACTACCGGCGTCATTGCTGGCGGTGACAGTGGCCGTATAGATGCCGGACGCGGTATAGATATGGGCCGGGCTGATGCCGCTGCCCGTCATGCCGTCGCCAAAATCCCAGGTGTAACTGACGTTGGTGCCACCGGTGATGGCGGCGCTGAAGGTGATGAAGCTGCCAACCAGTGCAGGCCCGTCATTCTGTGCGCTCAACCCGGCGATTGGGTCGTCGACGGAAGGGGCTGCATAGACGAGTGCGGGAGCCGACATCGCGAAGAACAGCCCGGCCAACAGCGCTGTCAGGATGCCCCCTGCCAGCAGCCAGCCGGATCCAATCCGTCGCCGGTGCGTGGAATCCATATCGCTTTGCCTCCTGGAAAACGGGGGACAGCCGAGCGCTATAGAAGCTTAGGGGGAAGCCACGGTTGCGATCTTGTCTTGAGTCACGGGCAGATGCGCGGCCTGCCAGGCATCCATGCCGCCGGTCAGGTTGGCGACCTGGGAAAAGCCCTGCGCCTGGAGGATGCTGGCGGCAATGGCAGACCGTGCGCCGCTCTGGCAGACGGCGACGATGGGTTGGTCGCCAGGGAGCGTGGCGGCATGGTGGGGTAGATAGCCCAGCATGAGATGGCGCGCATTGGGCAGATGGCCTGCCTCCCATTCAGTGCGCGCCCGTACATCGACCACGGTCACCTCGCCTGCGTCCAGCGCACGCGCCAGCGTCTCCGCGTCGATGGATTCATACCGCTGCAATTCACGTCCTTGCGCTGTCCACTGGCGCAGGAGGGACGGGTCAAACAGGCCACCGGCCCGGTCCAGCCCGATGGAGTGAAGCGCAAGGCGCACAGGGTCCTCGTCCTCTGCGCCCATGATCAGATAATAGGGACGGTCATAGGGCAGCAGCCACCCGGTCCAGGTGACAAATGAGCCGTTGAAGGGGATGTTGATGCTGCCGGGCAGATGGCCTGCGGAGAAGACATCCGCCGGGCGCAAGTCCACGACGGGAAGCCCGGCCTCCAGCGCTGTCTCCAATGCGTCCAGGCCCAAACGCGGCCATTCAGGGAGGTCGGCCAGCAAGGTTGGGCCTTGCTTGTTGACCTGTTTCATCTGGGCGAAATAGGCGGGCGGCTCAGGCTGGCCTTCAAGCAGCGCGTCGATAAAGGTCTCTTCGTCGTGCAGGGCAAAGGCCCAGTTCACCAGCTTTTCATAGCCTACGGTGCTGGACGGGATCGCGCCCAGGGCTTTGCCGCACGCGCTGCCCGCGCCATGGGCAGGCCACACCTGTACATAGTCGGGCAGGGCGCGAAATTTGTCGAGCGAACGAAACAGCTGGCGCGCGCCGATGCGTGCCGTGTTCTTGAAACCCGCCGCGGCCTCCAGCAAGTCAGGCCGCCCCACATCGCCCGCAAAGACAAAATCACCTGTAAAGATGCCTGCCGGGTGATGGTTGCCCTGGGCATCTTGTGCGGCGGTATCGGTCAAGAGCAGCGCGATATGTTCCGGGGTGTGGCCGGGGGTGTGCAGCACGTCAAAGCGCAGGTTGCCGATCATAAAGGTATCGCCGTCTTTGAGCAGTTGGTGCGGCAGGTCTGCCAGGTATTGGTACTTCCAGTTGGCGTCGCCTTCATCCGACAGATAGAGCGTGGCCCCGGTGGCGGCAGCCAGTTCGCGTGCGCCGGAGACAAAATCGGCGTGGATGTGGGTCTCGGTCACGGCGACGATGCGCAGCCCGTGCGTTTCGGCCTCGGCCAGGTAGGGGTGCGGGTCGCGGCCAGGGTCGATCACGACGGCAACGCCTTTAGCCTGGCACCCGGCCAGGTAGGAGGCATGGGCCAGCTGCGAGTTGTAGAAGTATTTAAGTAGCATCGGACGATTTTGCTTCTTTGAGGTCTACTCTTCAGTCCAACGGCTGCCCTCATTGACGACGGTATACGCCACGGCCAGCAGCGCTTCCGGGCCTTCCAGGGCGAGCAACAACGGCAAGCTGCCCTCGATGCCGTGGATGGTCTGCCACAGCCCCTTTTGCGTGTCCGCCTGCCACAATTCTACCATGAAACGCGCCAGATGGGTATGGATCTGGAGGGGGTCGGTATCTGCGCCGTTGGCTGCCGGTGTGGATGTGATCAGCGGCACAGCCTGTTCGGCCAGCAACTTAGCCACGCGCTGCACCTGCATAGTGTGTTTGTCGCCATTGCTGGCAGTGAGCGCCTCTCCCACCTGGGGCAGCAGTTTCCAGATCGGGTCATGGATCTGTGCGGCGAAGAGCGGGCGCAACATACCGTCCAGGTAAAAGCTCATCAACGCCTCGCCGTCGAGCAGGCGCGGCGCCCACTGGCAGAGTTGGTCATAAAGCGCCGGGAGGTCGCGAGTCCAGCCCTCCCCCTGGCGCAGCAGGGCCTGAAAGCGCAGCCGGTTGTCGCCCAGTTGGTCGTCGGTCATCCGGCTTTGGAAGGTGCGGCGCATCCGGTCCCCCAGAGAGGCGGCAGGCTGGCGATGATTCAGGAGATGCAGCGCCATGTCCGGCTGTTGGTGCGCCAGGTAGACCTCAGCCAGCCCCCAGATCGTGGCGCGCTCCGGGTTACGCCGATCCAGGGCATGAAGCCAGGCCAACGCTTTTTGTACCTGTTCGCCAGCCAGGTCGGTTTCACCGATCTCCAGCAGGGCGCGCACCAATGAGATCACGCCTTCGCTGCGGGTCGGGTCTTGCGCGGGGATATGGTCGACGACGCCCACGGCATATTTGAGCGCGCCCAGTTCGATCAGCGTGGCAGACGCGCCCGCCGCGGTCCACCCGTCACTGCGGATGGCGAGGCTCGCCAGGTGGTCGGCCAGTTGGATGCGCTCTTCACGCGTGATGGCGCGCAGGGGCATGACACGGATCGCCTCTTGCAGCGTGTAGACCTGGAAGTCCACATCGGCATTGGCTGTGGGCCGTTTGACCTGGCGCAAGAAGTGAGGGTCGCCCTTGCCGCCGCTCAACCCGCTGTCGCGGTGCGCCTCTTGCACATTGGCGATGATGGTGAGTTGGTCCAATACATCGGCCACGCGGCCTGCATAGCCAAAGGCAGTAGCGGCCAAACGGCGGCTGCTGAGGTTGATCAGCGTGGCGAGTTGGAATGTCTCGACACACCGCTGCATCAAGCGCGCAATGCGCCGCGGCAGCCTTTCAGCAGGGATGCGTGCGCCGATCAGACTCAGGACTTGGCCGACAAACTGCGCGCCTACGTCCTCAAAACGGCGGATGGCCTGGGAGATGAGTTGGCTGGTGAGCGGGTGCAGCCCCACGCCCGCCACGGTCTCGGCCAGCAGCCTGCGCTGTTCGGCGTTGGCGATGACCTGATCCCACGCACCGGTGATCTGGTCGGCGCGTTCAAGACAGGTAAAGGCCAGCGCGTCCTCACCGGCGTGGGCGGCAGCGGCCCCCACCCAAAGCAACCGTTCGACCAGATTTTCTGTGTCGGTGGGCGCAAAGCGGCCAAAGAGCCGGAAACGGGCCTGCTGCAATTCACGGCGCGCCAGACCGATCAGGTCGGGCCGCGTATCCACCTGTTGGGCCAGGCGGTACAGTGCCTGGATGCGCGCCAGCGGTGCGCGATCTTCCAGGAGGTCGGCCACTGCCAGCGCGGCATCGCCCGCTCCGCCATCGGCCAGTGCCTGCCAGATGCGCTGGAGCAGCCAGGAGTCGGGCTGCCAGACCACCCGCTCCTCGACAAAGAGGTCGGGGTTTTCGATCTGGACTTGGGCTGCTTTTTGCAGCAGTTCTATAGCACGCTGAGACAGCACCACATTGTCCATGTCCGGCGGTGCAGGCTCGGCGGGTTTGCTTTTCCAAAACAGTAGGCCCAATCTGCTACTCCTCAGACTGGCACATGAAAGACGGGTACATCAGGCATCCGGGCCTTCATCAAGGCCGTAGGACTCACCCGCTGATTCAGAGGAGGCGAACTGTGTGCCTGCCACCTGGTCGAGCCGGGATTCAAAGCTGTGCATGGCATGCCGCATCTGTTCCTGGCGGAAGCCGAGGGTCAGGTCGCCGCGCGTGCGTTCTAGCACATTGCGCAGCACGTCGGTATGGCGGCGCAGCCCATCGGTGATCGAATCGGGGAAGTCCACGGTGATCAACAGGCTGTAGACGTCGTCCATAAAGGCCAGGTAGGGTTCGGCCTCGACCACCTGCCCGCGGCGCATCATGTCCAGCACAAAGCGGCGCATCTCGGTGGCGGCCTCGCTCATGCCGCGCAGATAGGTGGATCCGGTCACATGCAGGTCGGCAGGCTGCGGGGCCGGTGCGCCGCGTACAACCGCAAACAGCAAATGCGCCTCCACCAGTTCCTTGAGCGCATCCTGCGTATAGCCCGCGTGGTAGAGCATGGGGTAGCCGTCCAGCGCGCTGACCATCTCATAGGCGGCATCGCGCGCTGCGGTCAGCATGGCCGTAGCCTCCTCCCACTCATGGCGGTGGATGGCACGGATGCTCTCGGCGCAGGCGCGGATCAAGGAACGGCTGCGGTTGAGCGTTTCATCGCGCAGTTGGTTGATCGCGGTCAACTGGCTGCGGATCTCCTCGACAATCGGGGTCAGGTTTTGGCTGGCTTCGATATTGGGCACGGTTGCCTCATCTTGTGATGAATGAAAAAACCTAGACGCGTTCCTCCTGGCGCAGTTCCAGCCAGGCGATCTCGGCGGGCGTGAGCCGCAGCGTGCTGGCGGCGACGTTCTCGCGGAACTCGCCCGCGGTGCGGCAGCCTACCAGGGCAAAGATGTTGAGCGGCTGGCTGAGGACATAGGCTGTCGCGATCTGCGCCAACGACATGCCGCGCTCTTCGGCCAGGACGCGGACGCGATCCAGCCGCTCGAAGTTTTCTTCCAAGCCGTAGGTCTCGGCGCAGAGTTTGTCAGGCCCGCTCTCAAAACTGTTGACGTTTTCGCGCGTGATGCGCCCGCTGAAAAAGCCCCCGGCCAGGCTCGACCAGGTAAACAGCGGCATCTGTGTCTTTTGATAAAAGGCACGTTCGGCCTCGCCCTGGGGGCCGCTGATGCTGATGCAATTGGGCCACGGTGGTTTGCTCTGGACTGCCAGGCTGAAGTTGGGGCTGCTGGCGACAAACCCCTCCAGCCCGTGCGCCTCGGCGTAGGCATTGGCCTCTTGCAGCCGCGCCACACTCCAGTTGGAGCCGCCAAAGGCGCAGATTTTTCCGGCGCGTTTGTGTTCGTTCAGCACTTCCACAATCGGCCCGACCGGCTGGCTGGGGTCGTCACGGTGAAGCAAGTAGAGGTCGATATAGTCGGTCTGCTGGCGGGCCAGCGAATCATGCAGGTCGGACGTAATATCAAACGGGGTGACGCGCTGGCGGTCCTGGTTGTGATGCGCGCCCTTGCCGATCACCACGATCTGGTCGCGCAGCCCGCGATCCTTGATCCAGCGGCCCAGGGTGCGTTCACAGTCGCCTGCACCGTAACCGTGGGCTGTGTCAAACGTGTTGCCGCCTTGCTCATAGATCGCATCCAACAGCGCAAAACTTTCCTCTAACCGCTTCATGCTTAACATCACGGAGCCTTGCACCAGGCGCGCAATCGGCTTGTTGACCCCTGGAACCGAGCCATATTCCATCATGGTTGCTGTCCACCCTTTTTCATCGGCTATTGATCGGGCAAGTTGATTATCGACAGGTTGACGCGACAGATCGGCGCCCGCCGATCCTTATCGATTATCCCTGAAAGTTGTGCGGCTGCCAAACCACCATCATGATCGGGCAGGCGTTTCGCCTATGCCGGGTCAGGTGGGCCGGTGTGGACCATGGCGACCAGCACAAGCGGGCGGCGCAGCAGCCGGGTCGCCACACGGATAAAGGCCTGGCTGATACGGTAGTGGCGCGCCAGGCTGGGCGGCAGTTGGCCGCCGCTGACGGCGCGGAAACCAAAGCGCGCGTAGTAGGGAGCCAGGTCGCCGCGGCAGTAGAGATAGAGGGGAAAGCGGGCGCGCTTGAAGATCGCATGGATCAGGGCCGCGCCTAGCCCCTGTCCCTGATAGGATGGGGTCACGACCAGCGATGCCAGTTCGCGGCTGCCATCGGCGTGGGGGCGGATCTGCACCGCGCCCACCAGCGTGCGCTGGATGGGTGTCACCTCCTCGGCCACGATGAAGTGAGGCCAGGCGATGTGTAGGGGATTGAGCCGCGCGCCGCGTACCAGGTGCGTGATCGGGATCTGATCGGCGGCTTCTGCGGCGCGGATGATGATCATGGCAGCGGTCTCCAATGCACCTCTGTCTCTACACGGCATGCTTCTCTGCCCAACGCGGCTTCCTACTCTACCCCAAATCGTCAAGAGTGAAAACCTGAAGTACAATTTAGATTATCTGCACCTATATCCACCGGCATGGGAGGGTGATGCCGCCCTGCCTCCACTTGTGCCTGCTAGAAAGTGGCCCTATGAAACCGATCCGACTGGGCGTGATCGGCGCGGGACTGATCTGGATTCGCCGCCACCAACACACGCTCGCCACCCTGCAAGATGCCTTTACCCCCGTTGCCTTTGCCGACCCCAACCCAGAACGACGCCGCCAGGCGGCTGAACAGTTCCCTGGCGCGACCGTCGTCGAAGACCATCAAGAGCTGCTGGCGCTGCCCGACGTGGATGCCGCGCTGGTGCTGACGCCGATTGCGCTCAACGCGCCGGTGGCGTTGGCCGCGCTCCAGGCGGGCAAAGATGTGATCATGGAAAAACCCATCGCGCGATCGGTGGCCGAAGGCGCGCGCCTGATCGAAACGGCGCGACAGCTGGGCAAACGGCTCTACGTCACCGAGCAGATGGGCTACCGCCGCGGGGAGGACATCCTGGCCGAGATCATTGCCTCCGGCGAGATTGGCGACCTGGTAATGTGGGAGCGGGTCGAACATCTGGAAGCCGACACAGCGCGCGGGCCGATGAGTTTTGCCTCCACCCCCTGGCGCAAGGAGGCGAACTTCCCGCTGGGCACGCTCTTTGACGGCGGCATCCATGTCGTCGCCGCGCTGACCAAAGTCTTTGGCCGCCCGGCCTATGTCTGGGCGACGGGCAAGAAGTTGGGCGAACAGTACGGCGAATTTGACCATGTAGCCATGCTCTTTCGCTATGCGAATGGCAGTACAGGGATGTTGAGCCACTCCAGCCGTCTTGCGCCCGACCGCAACCACTTCACCGTCTACGGTTCGACCGGGACCATTGCCGTGGAACGGAACCGGCTGACCATCCTTCAACAAGGCCAAACGGCGCGCGTGGTCGAACTGCCCGAAGACGACGCCAACATCACGATGTGGCGCGCCCTGGCCGATGCGTTCCACACAGGAACCACCCCCGCTTACACAGCCGAGCGGGCGCTGCAGGACGTGATGATCTTGGAAAAGGTCGACCAGGCAATCCACCAAAACCAGGTCATCGCCGTAGCCGACCCTGCCCACCCGTTCACGGCAGCGAGCGATCCTTCGCTGCCCACCATGCAATCCTAGCTATCCCATTGGAATGGAGCGAATGATGAACCAGAAGACAGATGCGGCGACGACACAGCAGATGCTGGAAGAGCTTAAGAACTTCGACACCCCCTCGATCACCAACGTGGTCGCCACCTACCCGACCAGCCCACTCTGCCTGGGGCTGTATAACCCCTGGACGGAAAACTGGTACACCGACCAGACGATCCGCTGCATGTATCCGGAACTGGGTCGGTTGGTGGGCTATGCAGTGACCTGCGTCTACGGGCTGCCCGACCCCAATTACAACCGGCTGACCTTTGCCGATGTGATCGACGCGCTGGAGGCGATGCCGAAACCGACGATCCTGGTGATGGAGCAGCGTTTCCCGCCGGAGATTGCGGGCAAGGTGGGGCTGGCCGGGGGCAACATGGTCTCGGCCATGAAGGCAATTGGCTGTGTGGGGCTGATCTCCAACGGCCCATCGCGCGATCTGGACGAGGTGCGGCCTATGGGCTTCCAGTACATGCTGACCGGCGTCTGCGCCGGACACGGCGCGATGGCGGTACAGGCCATCAACGTGCCGGTCTCGGTGGGCGGGATGGACGTTGCGCCCGGCGAGATCGTCCACATGGATGAAAACGGCGCGGTTAAGTTCCCTGCCGACAAACTGGAAGCGGTGCTCACCAACGCGCGCAAACTCCAGCAGGAAGAGGAATCGCGGCAGAAAGCCCTGCAGAACGCTAAGTCCGCGGCGGAGATCCGCGCCATCATGAGCGGTCACGCCTACGGGGATCGCAAGCGGACAGCCTAGCGGCGTCTTCCTCTCCTACGCTGTGCCGGTGCGCTAGGCATAGATACATAGCCCCCCGGTCGCATGACCCCTATACTTTCAGCAAGCCTACTGTTGAATGTATAGGGGTTTTATGCGTCCAGCTTTGTGTGTTCACCGCATGTCTCTGGTCTACGCCATATCCCATGATAGTGGATGGTTCACCCTGCGCTGAGTATGCGCCAGGTACAGCCATCTGCTGAGGCTTGTCCCGTTGAAGCCGGGACGGTTTGCGATGAAGGAGAGTCAACTATGAACAACGGACGTAAAGGGGTGATCGTGCAGCCCCGCGGCCGAGTGGAACCCGGGCTACAGGAACACACCTACCCACCCAACCGCCGGGGAATGCCAGGACAAGCGATACCGCAAGGACTCGGCAAGGCTCAACGCTGGGTCATTGGGGGCAGCGGCGCGGCGGTGCTTTGGTATGGGCTGCGCCAGGAAGGCGCGGCGCGCTGGGCTTCGATTTTGCTTGGGTCAGCGCTGCTCTATCAGGGGGCGTCGGGCCAAAACCTGATCGACCGCATCCCTGGGGCGGAACAGATGCCGGTGATGCGCCAGTTGAGCAGCACGCCCAATCAACTGCGCGTGCGCAAGACGCTGACCGTCAACCGGCCTGCCGAGGCGTTGTATCAGTACTGGCGCAACCTGGAAAACCTGCCTACCTTTATGCACCATGTGCGATCAGTGCGGCAGATCGACGACCAGCGGTCGCACTGGGTTGTGAATGTGCTGGACAACATGGAGTTGGAATGGGAGGCGCAGATCACGGTAGATCGGCCCAACGAGATGATCGCCTGGGAAACGATGCCGGATGCAGACCTCCAGCACAAGGGCTATGTCAAGTTTATCCCGACGGCGCGCGGTACCGAGGTCAGCGTGTCGATGGACTATGACCCGCCGGGCGTCATACCGGAAAAGCTGATGGGCGGCGCGATGCGCTTTATCGGCGCACAGCAGATCAAGGAAGATATCCGCAACTTCAAACGGATCATGGAAGCAGGCGAGATCCCCACGACGAAAGGGCAGCCTGCCGCCCGCCGCGAGGCATGGCAGCAGAGCGCACACCGGGCGGAATCGGAACAACGGCAGCCTGCCATACAAGGAGGACAGTAGCATGAAAGCACTCGCTTGGTTTGGCCCAGAGGATGTGCGGGTGGCGCAGGTGCCCGACCCCACGATTCTGAACCCGCACGACATGATCATCCGGGTGACGCTGGCCGCGATCTGCGGATCCGACCTGCACATCTATGATGGCTATATCCCGAGCATGCAAAAAGGTGACATCTTGGGCCACGAAACGATGGGCGAGGTCGTGGCCGTGGGCAAAGAGGTGACCAAATTCAAGGTGGGCGACCGCGTGGTCATCCCCTTTACGATCAGTTGCGGTCACTGTTATTACTGCGAGCATGACCTGTGGTCGCTGTGCGACAACTCCAACCCCAATGCGGGCATGGCCGAAATGATGTACGGTCAGTCGCCTTCGGGTCTCTACGGCTACTCACACCTCTTTGGCGGTTACGCCGGGGGTCAGGCGGAATATCTGCGCGTGCCCTTTGCCGATACCGACGCCATTGCCGTGCCGGAACACCTGAGCGATGAGCAGGTGCTGTTCCTCTCCGACATCCTCCCCACCGGGTATATGGCGGCGGAGAACTGCAACATTCAGCCCGGCGATACGGTGGCCGTGTGGGGCTGCGGGCCAGTAGGCCAGTTTGCCATCAAGAGTGCCTACCTGTTGGGGGCGGAACGGGTCATCGCCATCGACCGCTACCCGGACAGGCTGCAACTGGCGCGCGATGCCGGGGGCGCGGTGCCCCTCAACTATGAGGAGGTGGATTCGGTCGTAGAGGCGTTGATCGAGATGACCGGCGGTCGCGGCCCCGATGCGTGTATTGACGCGGTGGGGATGGAAGCGCACGGCAGCGGGCTGGATGCGTGGTATGACCGGGCAAAACAGCAGATGCGCCTGGAGACGGACCGGCCCACCGCGCTGCGCCAGGTGCTTCAGGCCTGCCGCAAGGGGGGGACGGTGTCGATCCCCGGCGTCTACGGTGGGATCATTGACAAGGTTCCAATGGGCGCGGCCTTCAACAAAGGGTTGACCCTGCGCATGGGGCAGACGCATGTCCAGCGTTACATGAAGCCGCTGCTCCAGCACATCGAACAAGGGGACATCGACCCCACCTTTATCATCACGCACCGCCTGTCGCTGGACGAGGCCCCGGAGGGCTACCGGATGTTCCGTGAGAAGCAGGACAACTGCCTCAAGGTCGTCCTCCAGCCTCAGGCCAACGGCAGCGTCTACCCCAACGGCAACGGTGCGATGCCGTAAACGGGCGGGTGCAATTCGTCTGCAATTCATGTATCCTATCTGCGAGGAGATGGATCGGTTCTAGAGTCACAAGGAGGGGATCATGCTTGCAGACGAACACTATATTTCGCCCCAAGCACTGTATGACCAGCTTGGGACAGACGCGGCCCCGTTTGTGATCGATGTGCGCGGCGCGGCGGAATTTGCCGCAGGCCATCTGCCGGGAGCGCATCACATCCCTGGCGACGAGCTTGAGGCGCGGCTGGGCGAGGTGCCGCGAGACCGGGCCATCGTCGCCTATTGAAACATGCATCATCGCGGCAATTCGCGCAGCGAACGGGCCGTGGCGCTGCTCCGTGCGAGTGGCTATGATGCGCGCGCGTTGGATGGCGGTTTCCCGGCGTGGCAGGCCGCGGGCTATCCAGTCGTAGCGGGGGCTGAGTAAGGCAGGAATTGACAGATGGATGCTGAGAGGTGCGCTAGGGACTGACCTGTGCCTGGCGCACCTGCTTTTCTGCCTCCCGGCGGGCCTGCAGGAAAGCCAGAGAGGGTGTAAAATGTATAGACAACAGAAAGCATCCTGAGTCCGCTACATGAAGGGAAACTGCGATGGTCTCAACTGGTCTCACCCTCCACACCCACGCCACGGCAGACACATTCCTGGAACGGATGCAGCCGCTCTTGGTGGCGCAGGAGGCCGTCTATGGGCTGATGTTGGGCATCGCCCAGGCCGTGGCCGCCGACCCGCAGCGTTACGGCAAGATTCTGCCCTATCTCGCCACGGTCGAGGACGAGGAGGGCATTGCCGCTGCCGCGGTGATGACGCCTCCCTATGCCGTAATCCTCTACAGCGAACGCCCCGACCCGCAGCCGGGGATTGACGCCATCGCCCGCGACCTTTATCAACACAACTGGCCTGTCTCCGGTGCAAACGGGCGCGTGCCGCTGAGCGCGCACTTTGTCGAAAGCTGGAGCCGTCTCACCGGTGCAGAGGCCGCGGTTGCCATGGAAGAACGGGTCTTTGAACTGCGACAGGTCATCCATCCTGCCTACAGCCCCGGCCATCTGCGTCTGGCCACGCCGGACGACCTGGAGACCACCACGCAGTGGATGCTGGATTTCACGGAGGAAGCTCTAAGCGGCGTTGAACCGCCCGCCGACCCCGAAGAGACGCGGCGCGGCGTAGAACGGCGCATCGCCTCCCAGACGTTCTACCTGTGGGATGACCAGGGGCCTGTGTCGCTGGCAGGGGTCACGCGGCCCACGCTGCACGGGATCGCCATTGGGCCGGTCTACACGCCGCCCACGCTGCGCGGTCGCGGCTATGCCACCTCGCTGGTGGCAGCGCTCAGCCAGAAGTTGCTCGACGAAGGGCGCACCTTCTGCACGCTCTTTACCGACCTCGCCAACCCGACCTCTAATCACATCTACCAGGCCGTCGGCTATCGTCCTGTGTGCGATTATACGCTCTACCGGTTTAGGGATAGGGCGTAGGGAATAAGCAGCGGTGGGGTGCGGCTAACCTGACTGCCACCGCTGCCATCCGAATTTGCCGGTCAAGCTCATGCGCGGGGAGAAGCGTACCGGCTCACTATCCCCTCAATAACGGCTTCACCTCCGTGGCCCAGGTTCGGATGGCGTTCCAGTCGCGATGGTCGCCTTGCTTCCACACCCCCAAGAGCACACTGATGCGAAACTTCAGCCGGTCGCCCCACGACGGCACCCGACTCAGGTCGAGCGCTCCGGCAAAGAGACCCTCGCTCACCGGTCTGACCAAGGCGCGCACCGGCCCCAACCACGTCACCACATGTTGACGATACTTGTCGCCGGTGGGCATCGCTAGCGTCATGCACACCAAGAAGGCCGCAAAGGGCTTTTGGCTCAACGCGGCTTGATGCGCGCGCAAAAACTGCATGGCCTCCGGCAGCCAGGCTCCCCCCTGAATGGCGCTGCCCGCCACAACCGCTTGATAGCGCGTGAGGTCGGTCACCTCCTGCATAGGGCGCACGTCCACCTGCGTGCCGTCTTCGGCCAAGGTTTTGCCGATGGCTTCGGCCACGCCCGCGGTGGAGCCAGCGCGGCTGGCATAGGTGACCAGAATGGTGCCGCTCACAGTGAACCTCCTCCAGAAAATTAGAGAATCCACCCCAAACTGCCGGACTGTCCTATTCAGCGCGCCGCCAAGAGCGTATGGCATGGATGCGGTTGTCGCTGGATATCGCGCGCAAACGCGGCCACAATGGTCAAGATCAGCAGACCGAAGGCGATCAAGAAGATGATCGGGACCACGATGGGGCTGTCTATCTGAAACAGCCATGCCAATACCAGCATGCCGGGGCACAGCAGCAACCAGGCTATCAGGCAGACGGCAAGCGACCACGGCCACAGGATGGCGATCAGGTGCTGTGAAGGTGCCGAGAGGTGCGCGCGCCACCAGGCCAGCGGCGCATGGATGCGCGTGGCGACAAGGCCCACGATGATCCCAAGCAGCGGCGGGCCAAACCCACCTCCCACCAGCAGCATGATGATCGAGAGCAGGATCAACGCCAGCCCGGCATGTTCCCGGTCGACCAGCACAGTAGCCCAGACCAAAAAGAGCAGCGTAAAGAGGATCGTCAAGACGCCGGAGACAAAGAGGCTGGGCAGCAGGGTCATCGCCGGTTCGCCAGCCAGGATGGCAAACAGCGGGGAGTCAGGCCAAGAGAGGATCATCACCCCTGCGGGCGCTACATGGCCCTGCAGCAGTTCGCCAATGCCATGTTCGATCCCAGCCAGCGCGGCTACCGCGCCAAAGGTTGAGGCCACCTCTTTCGTCGCGTTGTTCATGTCGTCGCCTCATCCCGCCCTATCCAGCATAGGGCCGGTGTGATCGGTGCTTTTACTGGGATAGGGCAGCCTCAAGCTTCACAGCCAGGCCGTTCGCCCACGCGCGGATTGCGTCCCAGTCGCGCGCGTCATTGGCGGGCAGTTCATGGAGCGGGCTGGCGGGCAGCCAGGCCAATACATTGTCCGGAAATCGCAGCGTAGCGGGTTCATACCGCCCACCAAACAATTCCGACGCAACCGGTTGAAGCCAGGGCATCTTTGCCATCTCTTGCGCAAGTTGGGTGCGTACATCGTCCCATTCCTGCTGGTCTGTTTGGATGGGGCCCAATGTGAAGATGGCGACAGGACGCTGTGTCAGGGCATCCCGGTGCTGCGCCAGGAAATGCTGCGCGTCTTTGTGCCAGCGCCCAATGTAGAGCGGCGCGCCCAGCACAACCGCCTGGTATCCTTCGAGTGTTTGTACAGCAGGCATGGGGTAGAGATCCACTGTGTGCCCATGTTCGCGCAGCGTCGCCGCCACAGCTTCGGCCACCTCCTGCGTGGCCCCATACTTGCTGGCGTAGGTAACAAGAATTGGTTTCAACATTGGATCCTCCTTAGGGGATAGAGTAAGGTGCGCCCACCCGTGCCAGTTGGAAGAACCGGCGCGCCACCAGCACAAACCAGGCCAAGACAAACAGGCCGCCGATCATGCCAAATCCATAGAACGCGATCTCATAGAACACCGGCACAAAGGTTGCCCAAATCGTGAAGATCGTCAGAAGTGTGAACCCGATGATCCCGGCCCAGGCGCTTCGCCGGTCAAAGACCCCGCCGCGCAGCATGACGATCGACATCACAACCGCCGCAATGACCTCCAGGAACATGCCTGCAAAGGCCCCTGGCGTGAAGTCCTCGCCATAGGCCAGCACCGCTTCGCCCGCAGCGGCGATCATCGCCCGTTGGGCATCGCCTCCGGCAGCGGCGTACCGATCCGCGAGTACGAGCATCGGAATGGCCGCGTTGTTGGAGATGTAGACCGCCGCACCGATAAAGTAGAGGGACATCGCCAGCGCAGCGTAGAGGCTGTGCGCGTGGCGGTGCGCTGCAAACAGGCCAAAATAGACCGGGATCAGGCAGGCCGCATAGATGATGTTCAGGATGCCAAGCAGGTACAGACCTTTGAACCCGCTCTCCTGAAAGAGCGCAAACCAGTCGGGCGCGGTCTGGCTGCCCGCAATGACCAGTTCCGTTTCTCCAAAGCCGATAACGATATCCAGCACGTTCGCTCCCAGGGCAAGCAGCGCGGCAATGCCTGCCACAACATAAAGGCTTCGCCAGCCGGAATTCTCGACGCCAGCAGGGGACACGCTGCGGGCCCGCTTCAGAGTGGCAGTTGTCGACATGGGGGTGTCCTTTGTGAGTCTACAGATGCGCCCATTTCACGGCACGGAGAATCCGCCCACATCCGCTTGGGTACGGCTGGTGAGCGAACCACCTCATAGTATGCGTGACGCGTGTCATGGGCCTGTTACCAGGCTGTTGTCAGGTGTGGCGTCAGCGCGCCGTTTGCGTGCGCAGTTCGTGATGCTCGGTCAGTTGGTGATATACGTCCTGCTGCGGTGACCAGGGGTCCACATGCACCACCACATCCTCCAGATGGGGAAAGGCATGGTAGAGGTCATGGCGCACCTCTTCGGCGACCTGATGGCTGGCCGCGGTGGACATGTGTGGGTCTACCGCCAGCAGCAGATCGGCGTGCAGCCGGTGGCCCATCCAGCGCATCCGCACGCGGCGCACCTGTTTGACTTCGCCGTGTCCCCTGGCAACGGCCTCAGCCCGGTCAATCAGTTGCGGGTCAACGGCATCCATCAGCCGGTACCACATGGTGACGGTGGCATCGCGTGTGATGAACAGGATGGTGACGCCGATCAGCAGGCCGATGATCGGGTCCACAATAGGAAAGCCCAGCCACGTCCCCCCGGCGGCGATCAACACGGCCAGCGAGGTCAGCCCATCGGTGCGGGCGTGCAACCCGTCCGCCACCAGCGCCGCCGATCCGATGGCGCGGCCCGTGCGGATCTGCAGCAGCGCCACCGCTTCGTTGCCGACAAAGCCAACAAGCGCAGCGGCGGCTACCCAACCCAAATGGGTGAGCGGTTCGGGATGAAGCAGTTTCTGGATCGATTCCCAAAAGATCAGGCCCGCGCTCAAGGCAATGGAAAGCACGATAAAGATGCCCGCCACATCCTCGGCGCGCGCAAAGCCATAGGGATAGCGCCGGGTGGCGGCGCGCCGCGCC
>CAZYQJ010000015.1:0-20654 GCA_964649925.1 uncultured Litorilinea sp. | reverse complement strand
ATCCTCGGTCACACGCAGGTTTTGCGACGGGTTCTGCAGACCGAGCCCCTCCATTTGGCGGAATGATTGGCCGCCGTAGTAGTCGGAAGGCTCTTGCCAGAACGGATCGTCCAGCAGTTCCAGCGCAATTGGGTTGGCGTAAGGCGCGTTGAGTTCAACCATCTGCTCTGTCCACGCCTGGCGCGCCTCGGCGTCAAACTGGAAGATCTCCCAAAGCTCTTTATAGAGGTCGGCATAGACGGGTTCCGGCTTGTTGATCAGACATTCGATGCCGATCACGGGCGCACCGCCTAGGCCAATCTCTTCGAAGACAGGGGGATACATCACGCGCCATTCGCCTTCCATGTCAGGCAGGTTGGCGCGCAAGAATTCATCCCAGAAAGCGCCGATATAGAAGGTGGCAATCTGCCCCGCACGTGTCGCCTCATAGAGCGGGGGCTGGAAGATTGTCGAGTTATAGAGTAAGCCTTCTTCGTGCAGGGTCTGGAGCGTCTCAAAGGCCAGGCGCGCGCCCGGGTCTGTGTCGATCACGACATTGCCTTCGTCATCCCAGATGCGCGCTTGCGCTTGGGGCATCAGCCCGCGCCGCCCCCAGTAACGCCACGTATAGAGGCCGGGATCGATGAATGAGAGATAGACCTCGCCATTGCTCGCTTCCTTCAACTGGCGACCCACTTCGATATAGCCTTCGAAGGTTTCCATCTCGGCTGGATCAATGCCGTACTCCTCAAAGATCGTGTTGTTGTAGAAGAGGAGTTGCGGGCGCAAGTCCATGGGCAGACAGTAAATCTTGCCCTTATAGTAGAGTTGGTCGAGTGCACCGGGCACAAGCCGATCCTCGAAGGATTCCACATATTCGGTGATGTCCAACAAGATGCCGCCATCGGCCATCGCCTGCATGCTGACAGGGGCCGACGACACGGCATCGGGCAATTCATCCCAAGCCCCGGCCGTGTAGGAGAGTTGCACCTTCTGGCGCGCATCCGCTTCACCTTCGGTCTGGATGATCTCAACGGTGACGCCGGGTGCAAGATCGGGGTTGTCCTCCAGTGCCTGGTTAAAGAACATCTCACGGTACTGCGGTTGGCCGTAGCCATAGGTCGTTAACGTGCCCGGCGGATAGCCGCCATCGCCCTCGCTCTCAGGCGCTGTGGCATCCGGGGCCGCAGGCGCGACACAAGCCGCGAGTGCAAGCACGACCGCCACAAGGCTGACGGCCCAGATTGAGCGTTTGGTGTACATCTCGGGATCCTTTCTGTTTGAATGCACCGCGCCGAGAGCTAGCTAAACTTGCCGGTTGCCTCGACCGCTGTGCGAATGTTGGCGAATGGTGTATCGGTCGGCAAGGTGCAATCCGCCCCCAACAACAGCCCTTGCGTGCCGAATTCTTGGAGTGTCTGTTGCACCTCGGCCTCAATGGCTTCGGCAGGGCCGGTCACAATTGGGCCCCGGTACATTACACCGCCCAAGATGGGCCGGTCAAATAAGGTGCGCCCTTCCACCAGGCTTGGATTCTGTTCAGACACACCCCAGTTGACGACATGGGCAGGATAATCGGCGTACAGATCGAGGCGCACCTGGTCTTTGCAGATGTGAAGAATGTTGAGTTCGCCGCGCGCGGAGATGGCCTGAAGGATGCGCAGATCGTACGGCTTGATCCAGGTTGTAAACTCCTCTTCAGTAAAACGATACTGCTCTCCTCCCAGGGCAGCATAGTAGATGCCGTGTGCGCCTGCATCGAGACAGGCTTCGGCGAGTTGCGCCAGGCTGTCGGCGATGGCATCGAACCCGCCCAGCACACGGGTGGCGTCTTGGCGCAGGTGGTGGACCACGGGATTATCGCGCGCAAAGGTTCCTTCGGGGCTGCGCGTCGCATGAAACGCCGAGGCAAAGACGCCATGAATGGTCACGATGACAAAGGCTTCATCGCCGACGGCATCGAGAATGTGGCGCACTTCGTCGATCAACCCCTGGAACTGCCCAGTCACCGGCAGCGGGCGCAGGCTCTGCCAATCGCCCGGTGCAGCGAGGGGGAAATCGACGCGAAAGAGGTGCTCATTCATCACCTTGAGAAAATCCACGCCTGTGTTGCGGTAGAAGTCCAAGTGTGCGCGTACCGATGCCATGCCTGTATGCGCGTCGGGCGGGAAATGAAACCAAAAACTCGCAGGCACCCGATCCACGGGCTGCTTTTGGAGCGCCGCACGCACACGCTCTTTTTTATTCATTACGTCAACCTTTCTATGGTGCACCGAGCCAACGCAGCTTGACTGGCTGACACTGCTCGCTTCACTCAAAATGTGGCATGAATGGAAGACCCGCTGATCGTCTACAATGGGTCCTGCCAGATGTCACAGCGAGGGATAGGGCATTGCCGCTGCAAATGTGAACTATGGTAACCAGAATGACCTCCTTGAGCAACTATGAACCGGAGAGCAAGGTCTAGGTCAGCAGGGAGGCCAGCAATCCACGCCGATAAGCAATAGACCACTGGCTGATCCCCACCAACGGGCTAAGCAAGATTCTGCGCTTGACAAGCCATGATTACCTCTGGTAACCTAGTCTTTGAGAACGGTGTTCAACATTATAGAACACAATTTTAACTCCCCCCAGCACACATGACCATCATCCGTTCCGTCCATAAAGCCGTCACCATCCTAAAGCTGTTCAGCCCGGACGAGCCACGCCTCACGCTCGCCGAGATCAGCCGCCGCTTGGGCCTGGGCAAAAGCACCGCGCACAACCTGCTCAACACATTAGTACAAGACCAACTGATCGAAAAGCTCGAAGACGGGGTCTATGCGCTAGGGCCAGAAATCATCGCCTTGAGTCAGGGGGTGCGGGTCAATGTAGAACTGCGCGATCTAGCGGCGCCTGTTGCGGCGCTTGGCTGAACACGTCCAGGAGTCGGTCTATCTGGCTGTATTGGACCGGGAGTACGTACTCTATATCTATGCCATCGAATCGTCCGACCGTTTGCGTGCGCGCTCGGCTGTGGGCGATCGTGCACGGCTGCATTGCACCGCAGTGGGCAAAGCCATCTTAAGCACCCTCCCCACTGCCACGGTCGATGCCATCCTGGACGAGGCGGGCCTGCCCGCCTATACATCGGCAACACTGACCGACCGCGGTGCGTTGCACGCTGAACTGGCGCGTATTGCCCAGCGCGGCTATGCCACTGACCAGGGCGAACACGAAGCCAACTACTACTGTATCGGTGCGCCGATCTTCGACCGGCGCGGCCATGCTATTGCCGCGTGCAGCGTATCGGGCACAGACCCGGCCATTCTGGACGAACGGCTGGCGGATCTGTCGGCCAGTGTCATCTATACAGCCCAAGAGATTTCGCGCTATGTAGGCTATATACCCGCCCGGCCCTCTACCATGGTCGCCGCAACTGGATGCTGATCGCCCTAGCGAGAACGGCCGCGCCATGGTGGGATCAGGCCAAGTGCCCTGGACATAGAGGGCCTCACCTTTCTACACACTAGACGCGCAGGCATACACCATGCAGCATGTAATGATCTACCGCCAGCCGGGCCTATACGCCGGATGGCCTGCCAACTATGGCATGTGGCAGTGGGGCGATGAGATCACCCTGGGCTTCATCGTGGGGCACGTAAAAGCTGACGTGCCCTTCCACGCACGCGACAAGGACAAACCCTTTGTCACCATCCAGGCGCGCAGCCTCGACGGCGGCCACACCTGGACCATCGCGCCTTTCCCCGGCCAGACACCGGGCGGTAAAGGGCTTTCCGCCGACGAGCATATGAACCCTCCCCTGCAGATCGCCCAAGACCTGGATGGCCCCCAAGCCCCCACCCCCGCACCGGGCGACGTGGACTTTACTCACCCCGACTTTGCCCTGATGTGTGCGCGCACTGGCTTGAGTGCTGGGGCGCGCTCGTGGTTCTATCTATCCACCAACCGCGCCCGCTCATGGCGCGGCCCCTACACGCTGCCCCTATTCGGCCAGAGCGGGATCGCCGCACGCACCGATTACCTGGTGGACGGACCTGCGGAGATGACGCTGTTCCTAACCGCTGCCAAACCCAACGGCGAAGAGGGGCGCGTCTTTTGCGCACGCACCAGCGATGGCGGCCAGTCCTTTGCGTTTGTCTCCTGGGTCACGCCCGAACCGCCGGGCTACACCATCATGCCCGCCAGCGTGCGGCTGCCTTCGGGGCGCATTCTTACAGCAGTGCGCTGCAGCGAAAGCCGCACCACCGAATCGCGCCGCTGCTGGATCGACCTCTACGCCTCCGATGACAACGGGGCGAGTTGGGGCCATCTCAGCACGCCCGTGCCGGACAGCGGGCGCGGGGGCAACCCGCCCACCCTCACCCGCCTCCATGACGGACGGCTGTGCCTGACCTACGGTTTTCGCAATCCCCCCTATGCGATCCAGGCAGTGGTGAGCGAGGATGAGGGTGCAACCTGGGCCGCGCCAGTGACACTGCGCCGCGGCGCGGGCAACCATGATCTGGGCTACCCGCGCACAGTACAGCGACCGGATGGAACCCTGGTCACCGCCTACTACTTCAACGACCACCCAGACCAGGAACGTTACATCGCCGCTACCCTCTGGCGGCCCTAAGGTACGATCAGTCATGGGCAGCCGTCTTCCCAGAAACCCCAAAGCAGTGCCCAACTCGCACCACCTTATATCAACTCCATCCTAGCGCCGCTTTGCCAAGGCGCCAGTCATGAAACGAGTCTGAACCGATGCAGCTATCTGAAGTTCGTGGGCTTGTATGCCCGATGGTCACACCCTTTGCCCCCGATGGCACGCTGGATCTCCCTGCCGCGCGCCAGGTGGTGGACTTTCTCATCGAGCACGGGGTTCAAGTGCTCTTTCCGGCAGGCACCACGGGCGAAGGCGCCCTCTTGACCCAATCGGAGCGCGAGACCCTGGCCGCGACTGTGGTCGAACACGTCACGGGCCGCGTCCCCGTCATCGTCCATACCGGCGCAATCACCACCGGCGAAACCGTGGCGCTGACACGCCATGCCCAGGCCATCGGCGCAACGGCCGCGTCGGTCATTACGCCCTATTTCTTCACCTATGACGAAGAGAGCATCTTTGACCATTATGTAACAGTGGCCCAAGCCACGCCCGATTTCCCCATCTTTGTGTATGCCTTTCCCGGCAACGCCAAGAACGATGTTAGCCCCGCACTCCTGGCGCGGCTGCACGAGGCCACACCCAATATCGTTGGCTTCAAATCGTCCAACGGCGATCTCATGCGCTTCCAGGCGTACATGGATGCCGCCGGGCCGGAGGCTGTGCCCCTCTGCGGCGTTGATGGGTTGATGCTGGCTGCGCTGGCGTTGGGCAGCCGCGGCCAAGTTTCGGGCAATGCCAATGCAGTACCCGAACTCTGCCGGCGCGTCTTCGACGCCTTTCAAGAGGGCGACCTTGCGGCAGCGCGCGCCGCGCAGCAGGCTGTCAACCGCACCCGCCGCGTCTTGAGCGACGGCGTACACCTGGCCTATTTCAAGGCTGCGCTCACCTTGCGCGGCGTGCCTGCGGGCCGCGTGCGAGCGCCAATACGCGAATTGAGCCGTGCCCAAATCGATCAACTGCGCCGTGATCTGCAGGCCCTCGGGGTGATTTAGCCAGCGCGAATCCCGGAATACCCACACAAAAGGCTATTGTAAAGGACACACCTATGCAGGGCATCCCCGACAGCAGAGGTTAGCCTGCTGGTCCAGGGGCCGACTCGCGACCCACTGCCAGTTCAGGGCCATCGATCGCCCTGCCTGGAGTGGCAGGTAGATGCAGACAACAAACATAGCTATCGCTTAATCCCCGACATCGCGATCCCTTCTACAAAATAACCCTGCAGGCTGAAGAAGAGCACAAGCACCGGCAGGGTCATCATGACCGAAGCGGCCATCAGTAGATGCTCCAGCGGCTGGCCGCCGGTTTCGGCTGCGGTCTGGAAGAAGCGCAGCCCCAGCGACAGCGTAAAGTTGTCTACGCTGTTGAGATAGATCAGCGGGCGGAAGAAGTCATTCCAATGGAACAGAAATGAGAAGATGGCCACGGTAGCGATAGCTGGCTTCGCCAATGGGATCAAGATCTGCCAGAGGATGCGCAGGCTTCCGGCCCCGTCAATCATAGCCGCCTCATCCAGATCGCGCGGGAGCGTCATAAAGTATTGGCGCAACAAAAAAATGTTGAACGCACCGCCGCCCAGGAAGGCGGGCAGGATCAAAGGTTTGAGCGAGTCCAGCCAGCCCAACGTGCGGAAGATGATAAACTGCGGGATAATGGTCACTTCCTCCGGCAACACAAGCACGCTGAGTACCAGCAGAAAGAGCATATCCCGTCCTGGAAAGCGGAAGCGCGCAAAGCCATAGGCCACCAGCGCGGCTGTAACGATATCGCCGATGATGCTCAGGCTTGCCACCGTCAGCGTATTGATCAGGAACGTGACGAAAGGAGCCTGCCGCCACACCTCCACAAAATTGCTCCACATAAAGCGTTTGGGAAAGAGTGGAGGCGGAAAGACAAAGATCTCTTGGGGCGACTTGAAGGCTGTCAGGATCGTCCAGATGAATGGAAAGGTAAAGACAGCGCTGAGCAACACCAAAATGATGTAGAGGATCGTCTGACTCGATGGGCTAAACGCGCTGCGCGTCGACCGCCAAGTGGTTCTTGGAGCTTCAACTGTCACTTAGTCACCTGCCTCGTAGTATACCCAGCGCCTGGACATGCGAAATTGCAGTGCAGTCAGCGCAATCACGATCACGAACAAAACCCAGGCCATCGCCGACGCGTAGCCCATATTCATAAACTTAAACGCATTGAAGAAGAGATACAACACAAAGAAGAGACTGGCATAGGCTGGCCCGCCCTGCGTGGCAATATAGGCCGCCGTAAAGACGCGGAAACTGGCAATAATGCCCAAGATCAGGTTAAAAAAGATCGAAGGCGTCAGGAGCGGCAGCGTCACATACCAGAGCCGCTTCCAGGAACCGGCCCCGTCGATGGCCGCCACCTCATAGAGATCGGTGGGAATGCTTTGCAGCCCCGCCAGGAAGATGATCATCTGGCTGCCGCCAATGCTGCCCCATAAGGCGATGATGATCAGGCTGGGCTTGACCCAAACAGTGCTGGCGAGCCACTTCGGCCCCTCAATCCCGATCAGCGAGAGCCCATAGTTGAGAATGCCAAAGTCCGGCTGGAAGATCCACTTCCAGAGCAGCACCGACGCCACCACTGGTGTGATCGAGGGCAGAAAGAACAGAGTGCGAAAGATACGAGTGCCGCGCAGCCCCTGGTCCAACAGCAGGGCCAAAATCAACGACAACGTGATCGACAGCGGCACGTTGAAAACCACATAATAAAATGTGTTCCCCATCGATTGGGCGAAGAGTTTATCCTCGGTAAAGGCCCGCACATAATTCTGGAATCCAATAAAGACAGGCGGGCTGATGACGCTGTACTGCGTGAAGCTGAGATAGAGCGACGCCAGCATCGGGCCAAGAGTCAGAAACAAATAGCCCAAAAACCAGGGTGAAATATAGAGATAGCCAAGGATGGCTTCACGCCGGCGCGCGGCAGAGACTTGGGGTCGTCGCGCCGCGCGCCGGGCGGGGCTCTGTGAAACAGGTGTTGGCAGGGTGGTCACGGGGCACACTCCAGGGGCAGGTGCGAGCCTGTCGTCTGCGAATGACAACAGACTCGCACACCAATTGTAGCGAATTTATGACGAAACGTGCTAAACGCGCGGCATGTCCAGCACTTGCTGCATCGACTCGTCCAGTGTGCCGATGACATCGTCGAGCGTCTGTTCGCCCAGCCATACTGGGTCAAGCACGTTGGTCACGATCTGGAACAACTCCTCTGTGCGGAAGTTGTCGGGCATGCGCAACGGGTCGATGGTCTTCATGCTCTCCGTAAAGACGGCATGTGGCTCGTAGCTCGCCAACGACGGGTCTTCCCATACGTCAGGCCGCCCGCCGGGGACCGACCCCATCTCGGCAATGCGGATCCCCGCTTCCTTGGTGCAGAGGTACTTGAGGAATTCCCACGCCTGCCGGCCCACCTGACTCTTGTTTAGGATCACGTTCGGGTCGAACTCAAACATGCCCCGGCTGCCTTCCGGCCCCTTAGGCATGGGCGCGACCATCCACTCGAAGTCCTCGACGTAGTTCTTGCCCCAGGACTGGCCCCAGTAGCCGCTCTGGATCATGACCACGCGGCCCGATGCCCAGGTCTGCGGCTTGTCTTCCGACGGCACATTCGTGGGTGCAACCTTATCGATCTGGAAGATCTGTTCCCACACCTTCAGCGCGGCGATCGCTGCTTCTGAATCTACCGTACATTCGGTGCCCTCAGGGTTGATCCAGTCGCCGCCAAATGAACGGATAGGGATCACCAGCCCAAAGTAGTCCGTCTCGGGCAGGAAGCCATACTGCGTAGTCTGGCCGCCTTCAGTCTTGGTCAGCGCCCTGGCCGCTTCCAGCAGATCGTCATAGGTCCAGTCCGCGGTCGGCACATCCAGGCCCTCAGCCTCGAAGGCGGTCTTATTATAGAACAGGCCGGTGCGTCCTGGGTGAACGATCCAGGGCAGACCATACATCTTGCCTTCATAGCGGCAGGATTCGACCGCGACCGGATAAAAGACGCTCAGATCATAGCTGTCGGCTTCGACAAAGTCGTCCAGTGCCAGGTAGAGATTGGCGGCCGCGTAGTTGTAGAAGTTGTGAATGCTGGCCGCCCACATGGCATCGCCGATAGTGTCGGCAGCGATCATCGTCGAGATCTTCTGTAGATACTCGGGGTTCTCGCCTGGGAACGTCTCCACGACAATCTTGATGTCGGGGTGTTCTTCATTGAACTTCTCGGCCATCTCCGTATAGTAGTCGCCCTGCACGCCGACGCGTGAGTGGAAGCGAACGGTAGCCACCTCCCCCGCGGCAGGCTCGGCATCACTCTCCGAAGCGGATGGTGCAGGGGCAGGGGCGCAGGCGGCAAACGCCAGGCCAACGGATGAGACGGCTGCGAGACGCAAAAAGCTGCGACGTGAAAATTGATCTGCCATAGAAATATCCCCCTAATTGAGAGAGGCAACGGCTCTCAAGAGATCGACTGGATCAACAAGGTTACAAATGAATCGAGCGGTCAGTCCATAGGCATCCTCCTCAGCGCAAACGCACACCGGCGAACCTATTTTGGCTGATACGCCTTGATCATCTCGATTAGAAAGGTGATGTCCTCTCGACCCTCGCTCAGCGGTGTTTCAGGGGTCTTGCCCTCGACAATACACTCGTGGAAGTGGAGCAGCTCCTGCTTAAAGGCTTCCTGATAGGAGGCTGTGGTCTGGCTGGCGCGGTAAAGACCGTCTTCCATGGACGATTCGTCCACAACCGTAGGTGCGTTCTTTAGGAAGGGACTAGGGAAGTTGATCGATACAATCCTGTCAGGCGAGTAGACCGTCAGCGACTCTTCAAAGATGCGCAGGTTGGGCACGATCCCGGTATCGAAGACACAGCGCAAATCGTCGTCGTAGGCGAATAGAGAGGCATAGGCAAGGCCATTAGACCAGATCTCGGTGGAGATGACGCGGCTGGGCAGCCCCAACGCCCCATGCAAGATGGTCATATCATGCGTGCTGAGGCCCAGCATCAGCCCATAGGCGCGCATCACAAAGTCGGGCTGATCGCCGATGGCGACCTTGAGACTGGCAGCCTGCTCACGTTGAAGCTGTTGTTTGAGCCCTACATCCAGGTCGTCCACACGGATGATGTCATAATGAGCCAGGAACATATCGTTCGGACCGATCACGTCATGCAGCCGGACTAGATTCGGCGACTGGAGTTGGCGAATCCACTCGCGCCCAGTGCGGTAGCCGGGGTCATAGCGTTTGTGATAGGCAACCATGCCCACCACACCGGCAGCGGCGGCAGTCTCAACCAACTCGTCGGCCTCAGCCAGATTGTTGCACATCGGCTTTTCAACCAACACATGCTTTCCGGCGCGCGCCGCGTCAATGGCCGGTTGCGCGTGGTTGTTGGTCAACACCAGCACTGCGTCCAGATCGACCTTCTCTAGCATCTGGCGATAATCGGTCGTTACATACGGGATACGAAATTTGTCGGCGACGGCCCGCCCAGTACCGGGCGACAGATCGCAGATCGCCTTGACCTCAAACTGGTCTGGGAGTTCCAAGAGGTGGGGCAGATGCATGACCTGAGCAATCATGCCTGCGCCGATCACGCCGACACGGACACACGGTCGAGTCACAGGTAACTTCCTTTCGCGGCCTGCCGTCTCACAGCAGGCTGAGTGCGACAGCAATAGGGCGGAACAAGTAGCTTTGGGATTGCGGGAGCGATCCACTCTATCTATAATGACTTCACTGAACCATTATGGCATGATTGGACCTGCCAGGTGTGGGTTTTGGTGGATACCGGACATTTTTCGGCCAATAAAGGGACATGATGGACAAACGCCACTTTATACGGGCACTGCGGACCGCATTGATGCAACTCGACGATTTCGCCGCGCTGCGCAAAAACCCTTTGCTGTCGCTCTCCTTTCCAGAGAATGAGGCAGGGGGTGTTGTAGCCCTCCAGCAGCGCCTACTCAGTGCCATCGAGTCCATCAAGGATGACCCTGCCGTTGGAGCCTCTGAGTACTATGATGTGCTCTACTACCGTTATGTAGAGCAACTCCGCCAGGATGAGGTCGCCTTTCAGTTGGGTACCAGCGTGCGCCAGTTGCGGCGCATTCAGAATAACGCCATCGCGCTGCTGGCGGATCGGCTCTGGAAGGAGGTCGCTCCAGCAAGTGACGAGCCGCCCATGCGCCAGGCGAATCCTCAAACGGAGCCGCCGCCTGGCGACGTGCATGATGAAATTGCCTGGCTGAGCCGTGAATTCCGGGCCGAGGCCAGCGTGCTTGCGACCGAACTCCAGAAAGCACTGGCAGAGGCTGATGTGCTGGCACAGCATTACGGGGTGACGGTAGCGTTCAGCGGGGCGATAGAACCACATCAAGTGTCAGTCCCACCGCTAGTCCTGCGCCAGGCATTGCTGAACGTGCTGGCCGCGATGATCGTCAACCATCCCGGCGGGCGGGTGGAGGTGACCTGGGCGATAGCTGCACGCGAACTCCTAGTATCCGTACGCGCGCAAAAGCCATCGGCAGAGGAACAGCCAATGGGTGTGGCGATCCAGACAACAGCAGACTTGCTGGCCCCCTTCAACGGTAAAGTGCGTCTGGCGCCAGATGGAGCGGGGGTAGCGGTCTATGTCCCTACCGTTGCCAGCATCCCCGTCTTGGTAGTCGACGACAACCCGGATGCGCGCCAACTCTTTCAACGTTATGCCGCCAATACACGCTTCCGCATCATCGCCACCGGCGATGCCAAACAGGCCATTGCCCTGGCCGAGAACTGCCGCCCCCAGGCGTTGGTGCTGGACGTCATGATGCCGGAGATCGACGGATGGGACCTGCTGGCGAAGTGGCGCCATCACCCGGCGACCCATCAGATCCCTGTAGCGATCTGTACGATCCTGCCGCAACAAGAGCTGGCCCATTTGCTGGGAGCAGCGCACTTTGTCCAGAAGCCGGTGGATCAGGAGTCGTTTCTGGAGGCGTTGGAGTCTCTAACTGCTTGATCGGCGACAGCGCCTGGCCGATCGCGATCGCGCATTGCACGACATCGCGCAGCGACAGCCCATTGGTCAACTCCACACGCAGGCGATCAGCCACCACTGGCTCCCCCAACGGGTCACGCGCCGAGATGATGATCACCGGGATCGCCCGGATCTGCTCATCTGCATTCTTCTGCTCCAAGACAGCGTAGCCATCCTGGTCTGGCAGCCCCAGGTCGAGCAAGACCAGGTCTGGCCGCCGCTCCCGCATGAAGGCCAGCGCGCTAGCACCGTCCCGGGCGTGGAGCACCCGGTAGCCGTGGTCGGTGCTGTTCAGTTGCCGCCGGATCAGCCGCGCCATCTCCTGATTATCCTCGACGATCAGGATCGTGCTGCCATCAGGCGCATTCTGCGCCGTGATCTCCAAGAGGTGTTGCCAGGTAACAGGCTTGGTGAGATAGTCCACTACGTTGAGATAATCGCAGGCCTCCTGTTTGCCAGGGAGATAGCAGCTCACAACCGGCACCCGAGACGGCAGATCCGGGAAGGCGCGGCGTGTGAAGCCGTGATCATTCATGACGCGCGCCTCGTTGATCAGCAAGGCACTGGGCACTGTGTCTTCGATCTGCGCCCGCACGTCGGAGGTGCTGTTCACCGAAACAACCTCAACATCCTCAAAAAGCGTCTGAATCTGATCACGCAGGGCCACCTCACGCGTATAGAGCAGCAGACGCTCACGCGGGCGCGGCACCTCCAGACGCACCATCATGTTGCGCGGTTCGCGGCTCGCGTACTCATTGACCCACCGCCCGGCGCCCGCCTGTGTCGTAGTTTCTGGCTGGCAGGGCACGGTGAAGTAAAACGTCGAACCCGCACCCACCTCACTAGTAAGCCCCATGCGCCCACCGTGCGCATCGACAAACCGGCGGCTGATGCTCAACCCCAATCCGCTGCCCTTACTGTGTTGTTCAACCGGCTGCCCGCTTTGTTGAAATGGCTCAAAGATGCGTTCCTGCTCAGAAGCAGGGATGCCGGACCCTGTATCCGCGACGCTGAACCTCACCTCGTTCTCCGTCGTCTCCACGCAAACTGTAGCGCCCCCCTCCTGAGTCCACCGGCCTGCGTTGCTCAACAGGTTGAGCAATATCTGCCGGATGCGCAGCTTGTCACAATAAGCCACGACATCAGCGTCGGGGCAGTCCACCGTCAACGTGAGGCCTTTGGCCGTAAAGAGCGGCTCAATCGCCTCGACAGCCTCGTCCACGATCTCGCGCACCCGCACCCAACTGCGGCTGAGTCTCATTTGCCCTGCTTCGGATTGGCTCAAGGTCAGTACGTCGTTGATCAGCTGCGCCAGATGCTGGCTGTTGCGATGCACAACGCGCATATCAGAGAGCAGCGCGCTAGGCAGGGCGCTGCCATAGGCAGCAGGCGAATAGAGGATCATCTCGCTAAAGCCGATGATCATATTGAGCGGGGTGCGGAGTTCATGGCTCACATTGGCGACAAACTCTTCCTTGGCGCGCCGCGCCATGTCCGCCTCCAGCCGCGAGGCGTGGTAAAGCTTGTTAAGCCGCTGAAGCTGGGCATAGGCTTCGGCCAACTCATGGTTGACCTGGTTGAGCAACAAGCGGTGATCGCGCGTCTGCTCCAACTGCTCCTTAGCCCGCTGATAATGGAGGTAGAGATCACGCAGCAGCCCGCGATGTTTGCGTTGGATCAGAAACCCGGTCAGCCAGGTCATGCCCAACACGATCTCGAGCAGCAGCACATCCCCTGGCCGGATCGCTATGGATGCCTGCACTGCAGGCCAGTGCAGCAGCAGCACAAGGACACTGCTCAGGCCCAACGCGCTGCTGGGCCCCAGGCTCATCAGCGCCAGTTGAACTGGAATGACCAACAGCAGCGCCGCCACCGGCTGATGAACCAGCATCAGCAGCGCCATGATGTACGCCGTCGCCAGCCCAACCACGACGGTGATGCCAAGGCGAGCCTGCCGGTGGAAAAGCGCAAAGGCAGCCAACAGCAAGACCACCATCGCCACAGTTAACCCGTTGATCTGGACTGTAGCCGCGCGGTTGTTATAGGCAAAGTAGGTGCCTACCACGGAAACAAAGACCAGGAGCATCAGCCGCCAAAAGGCTTCAGTCTGCAGCTCCGGCCATTCTTGCTCAATCTCGGCGGCGGCCTTAGGACGATAGCGGTGCATCAGCAACATTGCTCTTTTGGGCACGCTCAACACGGCGACTCCTGTGCGGCCTTCACCAGCCGCTTGACGAACTTGAGCCTCCGGGGGCTAATATCTATACCGCCTGGGAACAGGCAGGATCGATGAGTATGCTGGTGTATCGTATGCATGTGTTGTTTTGTGGTTAGCTTATATCCAAGCCGTCTGCAATGGATCTTCATGCACACATTGTACCCGCGGAACGGTACAACAAAAATACCGCGCCTCTGGTCGCCGCCCCCAATCTATGGAGCAGTGATCAGATGCGCGGTAATGTAGTCAGTCCACGCTACGACCAGCTTATGGCTCGGGCGTGTAGATCTCTATACTGAGATTGCGCACTCGTCAGCGTGCGCCAAAGACGTCGCGGATTGCCTCCAGATAGGCCATGCCGGTCTGCGTGTCTGGCTCCAGATAGCTGCCCTCAGTCCACTCATTCCAGGCATTGATAGTAACGATGCGCGCGCCATCACGCTGATCGAGAAAACGCTTGACCTCGATCAATGCCTGACGAAACGCGGCGGGCGTGTTCCCTCCCAGTACAGGCATAAACGGATAGCCCGCGTTGAGAAACCGGTCCGACTGCACCGTGCGCGGGCTAGAATCCCACCCCACCGTCACATTGGGATAGTAGGGCAGCGGCGAGGCCGCGCTGATGGCGTGCCAGTGCGCAATTGCGCCAGCCAGCACATCAGCATAGGCTGTCTCCGGGAAATCCGGCAGGGGTACATGGTGAATCCAGACGTAGGAGGTCAAGCTATCGAAGCCTAAGGTTTGCAGCACAGCCTGCGGGTCTTGCACTGCGGTCTCGCCCGGCAGCAGGGGCAAGTCCCACGCCACATCGTTGAGGTGCAGGTCTGGGAAACCGGCGGCCTTGACACGGCCGCGGAAGTGTTGCAGCGCGTCGCGAGTCGCCTCCAGCCCGCCTAATCCCTGCAAAAGCGTGTGCAGTTCGTAAATAGAGAAGTAGGGACAACCGTCGATGAGCCAGTAGCACGGGTGCTTGAAGTAACGCTCGATCACCAATTCGACCATGGCATCGAAGGTAGCACGGCTGACCGCACCGGGATAGAGCAGGCGGGCGTGGCGGCTGGTGGTGCTGAGCTTGGCGGGATGGATATCCACCCAATTGTGGTTCGCCCACATAAGCGCAAACTTGAGCCGGTCACGGTTGGGCGCGTTAAAGAACCCCTGCTCCAGCCCGCGCTCCAAGAAAGGGCCGTCGTCGTAGTAGTACCAGTCAAACAGAAATATGTCGATACCGTGGTCCGCGGCAGCGTCTATCTTCTTGGCCATGACCTGGGGGTCGGACTCGTCCTCCTCGCCCCAGGCAGGGATGCGCGGCTGGCGATGGCCGGGAAAGCGCGGCTCGGCCCGGCGCACCAGTTCCCATTCAGTCCAGCCAGGACCGTGCGCGGCCTCATTGCGCGGGTCTGGGTGGTAGTTGGGGAAGTAGTAGCAGGCGACCTGGACGTCGTGGGCGCGGTGTTCACTCATACGCAGCCGCCCTAGACTTCGGCAATCGCCGGGTCGTCGAGGGAGACACGACGGCCTGTGCGGTCGGAGACGTAGGTCGCCAACACCATACGCAGCGCGGTGCGCCCCTCCTCAGCCGTAGCGATGGGGCCGCGGCGACCGTGAAAAAAGTCGGCCAGCGGTTCGGCCAACCCAGCGATGCGGCTGCCGTGGTTGGGCGGGCTGGCAATGTCGCTGACGGTCCAATCCTGCGCGGCACGCGTATACCACTTGAGGCCGGGCGCATCCGCCGGGCGAGGGACATTGCAGCTAGGCACGTCGCCATAGTTTTGCACAATAGTGCCTGCCTTGCCGATGATCTCGGTGGTGTTCTCCGCAGCGAGGCAGGCGAAAGAGCAGGTGACCTCGGCCAGGATGCCGTTGGCATACCGGAAGATCGCGATGCCGTTATCGTTGGGGACGCGCGGGTCCGAACGCGATGTCAGTTCAGCGGTGACGCTTTCCGGCTCGCCCAGCAGCCAGAGGATGAAGTCGATGGGATGGGCGGAATCGTCGGCCCAGATGTCACGGTTGAGCGCGGCGTCAAAGTGCCACATGCTGTCGATATCCCACAATTGTGAGGGCAGACCGTGGCGGCGGCGCACCATGAAGATGTCGCCCAGTTCCCCCTGTGTGATCAGTTCCTTCATGGCGATGTTCTGCGGGTCCACGCGCATCTGCCAGGCCAGGGTAAAGGGCACGCCGCTGCGCTCCACCGCTGTGACAATGCGGTCCGCTTCAGGCATGGTGAGGGCAATGGGCTTTTGCAGCGCGATGGCCTTGCCCGCAGCCGCCGCCTTTTCCACCATGTCGGCGTGAAATGATGTCTCCGCGCCGATGACGACAGCCTGCAAATCCGGATGGGCCAGAAATGCATCGAGGTCGGTATACGCCTGGATCCCATAGGCTGCCGCGTTTTTTTCGATGCGGGCGGCATTGTGATCCCAGCCAGCGACCAGGTTCATGCCCAGTTCCGGGCGTTTTTGCCATTGGGTGCAATACGCG
This sequence comes from uncultured Litorilinea sp., assembly GCA_964649925.1. Lineage (GTDB taxonomy): Bacteria > Chloroflexota > Anaerolineae > Caldilineales > Caldilineaceae > QEUY01. The sequence continues at coordinate 4,294 of CAZYQJ010000015.1, read as the reverse complement.
TTGACATGGCCGTGGGCAAAGCCCAAGATGCCGACGTTGACAGTCATGGATCGTCTCCTGAGTTGGTGCGACTAGTGCGTAACGGCGTGGATCAGGTAGCGCGCCCGGAGGCGGATACCCCTATTTCTCCACGCCGGTGATGACGACGCCCTGCACAAAAAGACGCTGGGCAAAGAAGAATAGGAGGACCGACGGCAGCAAGGCCATCACAGAAGCCGCCATCATCAGCGGCATGTTGATCTGGCCCGTGTTCGCCGATTGAAACATGCGCAGCCCTAGACTCACCGGGAACTTCAACTGCGACTGCAGATAGACCAAGGGGTAGATCAGGTCGTTCCAATAGTAGAGGAACGCAAAGATCGCGACCGTGGCCGTCACCGGTTTGGACATAGGCATGAAGATCTGCAGGAAAATGCGCCAGACCGAACAACCGTCAATACGAGCGGCATCCTCTAACTCGCGCGGGATGCCCAGGAAGGACTGGCGGAACAGAAAGATATGAAATGGATTGCCAAAGAAAGCCGGGACAATGATGGGCAGATAGGTATCCAGCCAGCCGGCCCAACTGAACATCATGAAGTGGGGCACAATGACCACCCAGGCAGGAACCATGAGCGTGGTCAGATTGACAAAAAAGAGGAAGTCGCGGCCGGGAAAACGCAACCGCGCAAAGCCAAACCCTGCCAGGGAACTGCCAATGATCGTGCCGATGATGCCGCCCACGGCCAGGATGGTGCTATTGAGTAGATAGCGCGCAAAGGGTGTGCGCTCGAACACCTCTGGATAATTTTCCCACAGCAGTCGGCTCGGAATCCAGATGATGGGCCAACTCTGGACCTCATCCAGGGATTTGAGGCTGGTGGAGAGCATCCAGAAGAAGGGGATCATCATGCTGATCCCGCCCAACAAGATGATGGCGTAGTTGATGCCGGTGCGCCAGGCGCGCCCGCGCACCATACCTAGCCCGCGATAGGCAACACCGCGCTTGTGAGAAGAAGCAAGGACTTGTTCACCACTCTGCATACATACCCCCTACGAGTCCTCGCGTGCGCCGGGATAAAAGACCCAACGCCTGGACGTGCTAAAGACGAAAAGCGTAATTGCGACAATGATGCCGAGCAGCACCCAAGCCAGCGTCGAGGCATAGCCAAAACGAAGCGACTGGAAGGCGGTAAAGTAGATGTTCAGGCCGAAGAAGTAGGTAGCATAGCGCGGCCCGCCACCGGTCATGATGTAAGCGCTCTCGAAAATCTGAAAGGCGGCAATCAAGCCCGTGACCAGGTTGAAGAAGATCGTCGGGCTGAGCATGGGCAGGGTGATATGGCGAAACTGGCGTAGATGGCCCGCCCCGTCGATAGCCGCGGATTCGTACAACTCGGTGGGGATCGACTGCAGCCCGGCCAGGTAGATGATCATGCTGCCGCCCACTGCCCACAAGGACATGATAATAAAGGCGGGCATTACCCAGGTCGGATCCACCAACCAGCCGATGTTTGGGATGCCAAATAGCCCCAGAATACCGTTGAGAATGCCCCATTGCTTGTGAAAGACAAACTGCCACAAGAGCGCGACGGCAACGCCGCTGGTGACGGAAGGCAGATAATAGATGGCGCGGGCAAACATAATGCCGCGCACCCGTTGATTCATGAGCAGCGCGACGCCCAAACCTATGGCTAAATTCAAAGGCAAAAAGCCGATGACATAGAGAAATGTGGAGCGAACTGAGTCAATAAAGCGCGGATCACGCGTAAACAAATACACATAGTTTTCAAGGCCGATCAGCGCAGGTTGGCCGCTGCCACGGTAATCGGTGAAGCTCAAAAACAACGAGTAGAGCAGAGGGCCGAAACGAAAGATCAGATAGCCAATGGCCCAGGGCAGAATAAACAGAAAGCCATTGATCGCCTCCTGCCGGGCTAGTTTGGTTTGGGGCCAGAAGGTTCGTGCGGCCAATTGGGTTGCCTCCTTCTACACAGAGGACAGGGTCTCCGTCGACAAGAACGCGTGACGACAAGTCACTGTCGTCACACCACCCAGAGGGGAAGACGCTTTGACACAGGGTCTCACCCCGGTGTGGGACAAGCGTATGCTGCAGGTGAAGACGGGTCTTGGCGTAGCCCATCTCCACCTGCAACGATAGGCGGTTGGCCTAGCCGAGGCTATCCTGATTCTGTTCGATGATGCGATTCATCTCTTCTTCAAGGTAGGCCAGTGTCTCCGCGGGTGATTCATCGACGGATCCATCGAGCATCGGCACAACGATATTGTCCCATGCCGTGGTGTAATCCTGCCAGTAAGGCGGATAGGGCGCGGCGTGAGCCTCAGTCATCTGCTCGGCGAATACCCCAACATTGGCAGGCGGCAAGCCACCCTGGGCCGCCGTCTCATTCCAGAGAGGAACGGAGGACTGACGCCCCGGGATACTGCGCAGCGGCTCGGAAATGAGGATGTTGGTGCCTTCAGTGCTGGTCAGGTACTTGTTGAAGGTCCACGCTTCTTCAGGATGGGCAGAGTTGGCGGCAATGCCCCATGCGCCACCGGCTGCCGTCAGACACGAGGCGCCGGTGGGCGACTTAGGCAGCGCCACACAGTCGAAGTCGAAGCGATCGCCAATGTTGGCGCGCAGATTCACCGTCGCCCAGGAACCCTCAAAGGTCATGGGGACCAACCCGGCAATAAATGGGTTGACTCCTTCCGGCGCGGCCCCGGCCTCCGGATAAAGCCCTTGCTCGCGTGCATTAACAAACCAGGTGAAGCACTCCTCGTTTTCTGGGCTATTCGCCAGGAAGGTGCGGAAGTCGTCGGACCAGATGTCGCCGCCCCAGCCGTACATATTGCCGTGGAAGATCCAATTGCCTGTTGAGAGAACCAAACCCCAGGCGGTGAAGGTATCTCCATCCTTTTGGGCGAATTGCAGCGCGGTCTGCAACAGGTCTTCCCAAGACCAGTTGTTATCCGTGGGATAGGGCACGCCCGCGGCGTCAAACATGTCCTTGTTGTAGTAAATCGCCATGTTCGAGAAGTCATACGGGAGCGCATAGAGTTGGTCGCGCCACGTCATCTGAGCGACCTGGGCAGGCCAGAAGTCGTCCACATTGACTTCTTCGGCGTCTCGGTCAATATAGGGCTGCAGGCTGATGGTCCAGTTCTTGCTGGCGTAGACCGGCACGTCAAACGTGCGCGTGTACCAGACGTCAGGCAACTGGCCTGCCGCGCCCTGGGTATTGATGGCGTTGTAGAACTCGGTTCCGGCGATGTCCAGGTGTTCGATCACGATCCCCGGCTCACGCGCCGCAAAATTTTCCAACACCTTCTCGAATAGCGGCAGGTCGGATTCGCCATGATTGGTGATGAAACGCAGGTTAACCGTGTCTGCGGCGGGCGCGCCCCCCCCGGCGTCACTTGCTTCAGAGCCAGACGGCGCTGCGGGGGTAGAACAGGCAACCAACGCTGCGCCCGCGCCAAACACGGCGGTCATGCGCAAAAACTGTCGGCGACTCATCAGGCGATCTTCAGACATGTATTCCTCCTTGATAGACTGGATGTTTGCCCGAATCGGGTGTGGTGACGATGTTCAAAAAAAGGAGAACGTCTCACTGTGCCATGCCGGAGATCCTATGTTGGGGAAAAATTACGCTCACCGGCACAGTGGGACGCCCATCTCCTCGCGCGTGCGATGTCCTTATACGTGGGGCCGCTCAATCAGGGCGATACATTCCCGAATGTAGGTTCATGGCTACGTTCGTGGGAGCATCTAAACCTTGTTCTCTGGAATTCAAGCGCGCGCCAGTTCAGCCATCCGCCGCCCTTTACCCTGCGCAAGACGGCAGAAACGGTGCGACATCTGATTCGATCTACCGGCATCGCAAGGATGGGAAACATCCTGTCCGGCAGTCGGATAGATCAAACGGTTGTGAAAGCAAATTGCTGGGAAACGTAAGCTGAAAGAAAGTGTAACGCACCTTGCCGGGACTGTCAACCAGCCAGTGCCACGCGCTAGGGCAGATTCAAGATGATAGTTCGCCCAGGAAGCGCAATGGATGTTGCGGCGAATGCTGGAAATAGCGGAAGGCGTTGGGGATAGAGTCCCAGCCTTCAAGACGAATCAGGCCCAGTATGGCATTGCGAAGCGCGGGCTTGAGCTGAGTCATGAACGTGTGAACGGCAGAGGTCTTCACCAAAGCTCACGTCGCGGCGATAGTGATTGCCGTTTTCAATGGTCCAGTGCCAGCGCCAGAACCGCTCAACCTGGTCTATCGAGACTGAATCGTGTCCGAGGCTTGTGAGAGCATAG
>CAZYQJ010000014.1:13548-20657 GCA_964649925.1 uncultured Litorilinea sp. | reverse complement strand
AGCGTGGCTGTCGAGAACGCATAAATAGGTAGCCCATGAAATGGGTGCTGAGCAACAAAACACTGAGCGCTAGCAAAACGTTGCCGATTTCACTATTGGACATGTGGCTTTCCTCTCCTCGTTCTCCGCTGTAACTACGCCGGAACTCAGGTCGAAGGTGTACGCGTCAATGCACCACTAGGCTCAGCGTTCATTTTGCTCCTACTGGAATCGTCGCTGAGTTACGCAGGAGATGGGGCGCTGGCTCTCGCAGCTACCCGCGGATTGAGAAGTGATACCCTTCGCGGCCAACGGTCTCGATATAGGTGGGCTTGCTGGGATTTGGCTCGATTTTGCGTCGCAACCGGTGAATCAAGTGTTTCAGGCGGCTGTCGCCTTCCTCAAATTGGCCCCATATACGATCTACCAACAGATCGGTGGGCATCACATGGCCTTTGTTGCTGTACAAAAGCTCAAACAGGTGATACTCCAATTTCGACAGGAAGACCCTATCCCCTTCGGGTGTGGCTACAATGCGCCGCACGGCATCCACTCGAAAGCCGTCACGCCTAGACCCTTGTGAGACTGTTCGCAGCGGGACATGGCGCAACCAGGACATGACCTTGGCCATCGTAAGCGACACCCCAATGGGCTTTACGATGTATTCGGCAACGCCTTCGTTGTAGAGTTGAAGAATGAACCGTTCATCACGTTCGTAACCCAGAGCGAGGATCGGGCCGCCGAACTTTGCACAGAATTCACGACACATCGCACTGATGTCAGTCGAGGCGAGGTAGATATCGAGCATCAGGAGGTCAAAAGGTTCGTAAGCGATATCCTCGCGCGAGACGCTCTCTATATCAAGGGGGATGGCTTTAATCCCGCCTTGGATCAGCCCATGCGCCTGAATGTCAATGTATTCACGAGCATCGCCAATGATCAGCACACTGTTCATCGCGCGCACCCAAGCGGATCTATTGAACCACATCAGATATACCATAGATGCACAAGGTGACCATTGCGGTCCACATCGGTCTACCCGTGTTCGATAGAGTCTGACAGGTTTGGTTCTGGGGCCAGGAAACGAAACTGTCCGTTGCCGCGAGATCGATGTAGGGGCGTGGTGCTGTTCTGAGGATGGAACGCATTCTATGGCAATTTGGGCCGGAAAGCAATAGGGAGATTGAAGATGCTGTCAAGAATTGACAGATTTGAAAGGTTTCTGTCAGAATGCTGCTGTGTCTTGACAGGTGCAAAACAAGGTTGCACGCGTGATCTGTATTTGTGTTTTCATATGCCGGAATTTGATGTACGTCCTCGTTTAGAGTAACGGCGGGATTTGCTTACGCTGCTGCTCTCCTCACCGCCTGTCCCTGTGGCGTCTATGTCTCTGGGGTTTCCCCGTAGCCTCCTGCTCTCTAGCAAAACTCTATCAACCCTTCTGTGGCCTCTACGGGGTATCTATGGATTCCCTTTCGGCAAACGGTGGACAAGTCAATCAGGATCACGCCACCTGCCAATCGGTCGAACCGCAGGCAATTCTGAACGAACTGCTGCCGGTTTTGCACCGCTTGGATCTTCTGCTGGAACAAGCCATCCAAACCAACGAAGTGGGTCAAGGGGCAGACGTGGCTTTTGACCTCTATCGTGGGTTCTATATTGATCCGGCAGAAGCAGCCCGCCTCTTGAAGCGTACGCCCGGCGCATCTCTGTACGCGCGCAGCGGCTTACCCGCTGCGCTGTGTGAGGCTGCGCTGCGCGACGCGGGGTCACGGCTGGCGCGACTGCAGCGCGAGTTTGGTCTAAGCGCGTTCGATGTGGACCTGATCGTGATTGCACTGGCACCCGAGATCGACCTGCGCTATGAGCGCATCTATGCCTATTTGCAGGATGATGTCAGCCGCCGCCGCCCTAGCGTGGATCTGGCGCTGAACCTTCTCTGTGCGAATGCCGCCGACAAACTGGCACGGCGCGTCCACTTTGCGCCCGATGCGCCCCTGGTGCAGCAGGGGTTGATCCACCTGATCGCTGACCGCGACAAACCGCAGCCTCCCCTGCTGGCCTATGATCTACGCCTCGACGAACAGATCGTCACATTCTTGATCGGTCAGCAGACGCTGGACTCGCGCCTGGCGTCATGCTGCCGCTGGGTCATGCCCCAAGAGATGGCCGCAATGGGCCAGCCCCCACCCCCAATCGCCCAGGCATTGACAACCCTGGTGCGCGCCCGCTGGACGCAGCAGAAGCCTGTGCGGGTTTATCTGCATGGCCCGCGCGGCAACAACAAGCGCAGCATCGCCCGCGCTGTGGCCGCCGCCACGCGCCTGCCCCTGCTGGAAGTGAATCTGGCGCAGGGGGTGGAAGCGGACACCCAGGTTGAATGGCTGCCCCGGCTTGTGCTGCGTGCGGCGCGCCTGCGTGGGGCATTGATCTATCTGGACAATCTGGATGCGCTGTTGAGCGGCCCGCAACAGACCGGCTGGCAGCGGTTGATGGCCGCCATGAGCGACCATGCAGGGGTTATCTTGATGACCGGGACCTTGCCCTGGCCCGGCAGCGAACGGACACCCACCGGTGTGATGACCGTGGCGTGCGATCTGCCAACCTACGCGGATCGTCGAGCCTACTGGCAGGCGCAGTTGGCCGCGGCGGGTGTCGTGCTGCCGCCGGACGATCTCGACATCCTGGCCGACCGCTTCCGGCTGACCTTTACACAGATAACCGAGACCTTGACGCTCGGCATCCAGTTTGCCCAATGGCGTGCTGCCACGACCGCGCCCGGCGCTCCACCGCTCCACGCAGCTCCCAGCCTGGATGACCTCTTTGCCGCTGCACGCACGCAGACCGGTCATGACCTGGCGGCATTGGTTCAGAAGCTCGATCCGGTCTACACCTGGGAGGACATCGTGCTGCCGCCGGATTCTATGGCCCAGTTGCGCGAGATCTGTCGGCGGGTGGCGCAGCAACAGCGCGTGCTGGCGGAGTGGGGGTTTGGGCAGAAGCTGTCGCGCGGCAAGGGGATCCACGCCCTCTTTACTGGGGCTTCGGGTACAGGCAAGACGATGGCCGCCGAGATCATCGCCAAAGACCTGGGGCTGGATCTCTACAGGATCGACCTGTCCAGTGTGGTGAGCAAGTACATCGGCGAGACCGAAAAGAACCTGGACCGGATCTTTACTGCCGCTGCCGCTGCCAATGCCATTCTCTTTTTTGACGAGGCAGACGCCCTCTTTGGCAAGCGATCCGAGGTCAAGGATGCCCATGACCGTTACGCCAACATCGAGATCAGCTATCTGCTGCAAAAGATGGAGGAGTATGAAGGGGTGGTGATCCTGGCGACGAATCTACGCAACAACCTGGACAGTGCGTTTGTACGGCGCATGGCGTTTATCGTCCAGTTCCCCCAGCCCGACGAGACGGATCGCCTGCGCATCTGGCAGACGGTGTGGCCGCAAGCCATGCCTCTCGCCCCGGACCTCGACCTGGCCTTTATGGCCCGCCAGTTTAAGTTGAGCGGCGGCAATATCAAAAATATCGCCCTGGCCGCTGCTTTCTTTGCCGCCGACGACGGCCAGAGGGTGACCAACCATCATCTGATGCTGGCGACGCGCCGCGAGTTACAGAAGATGGGGAAGATGGTCGTTCCCCAGGAGTTTGGTTCATATGCACACTTGATTGGGCCGCAGCCATCATGATTCGTGACCTTGACGCCACCATCCAGACCATGCTGGATACTTTGGCCGCGCCTGGGTCTGAGTTGGCGGGCGCGGACATCAGCTTCGACCTGCCTGACGCCGAATGGCGCGGGAGCCTCGCCAACCTGACGGTCAACTGCTACCTCTACGATGTGCGCGAGAACCTTGAACTGCGTACCAACGAACGGCTGATCCAGCGGTCGGAGTTGGGTGTCCCGATGGCGTTGCGCCGCCCGCCGGTGCGGATTGACTGTACCTACTGCATCACGGCCTGGAGCCCGGCAACCGCGGAATCGGTGCTGGAGGAACATCGCCTGTTGAGCCAGGTATTGCGGCTTTTGCTGCAGAACCCGACCATTCCAAGCGGGGTGTTGCAGGGCAGCTTGGCGACGCAGATTCCGCCCTATCCGCGCGTGATCGCCGCGCCGGACGCGATCAAAAACGGCCCTGAATTTTGGGGCGCGCTCGACCAGCAGTTAAAGCCTTCGCTCAATTACATCATCACGCTGGCGATGCTGCTGGACGATGAACCGCCCGAAGGGACGGTGCTGGATCTCGTTCAGGAGGTCAACGTCGACGCCGAAGCCGAACATCTTGCCGATGATCCCTCGCTGCCGCTGCATAACTCGCCGCTCGCCCGCTATTGGAGGCACCGGCAGGCAGGGTCATAGCATGTGAGCCAGTTGCGTTCGTAGCCGGAGCATCCACAAGGAGAGAACTGTATGAGCTTTAATGTCGGCCTGAACATTGTCGAGGTAGACGGGCGGGCCACCCCCAGCATCCAGCCTGCTGCCACATCGGTCACCGGTTTTGTGATTCGCAGCCAGCGCGGCATTCCCGGCCAGGTCGTGCGCGTGACAAACTGGAGCCAGTTTCTGGAACGCTTTGGGTCGTATTTGCGCGATGCGTCAGGGCCGGGCTATGGGGCGTATGCGGTGCGCGGCTTTTTTGACAACGGGGGGACGACAGCCTTTGTCACACGCGTGGTCAATACCGAGCCAGGCGAGGCCACGGCCGCGACGATCACCAGCAGCCCCGGCCCATGGACTGTGACGCCGGGCGGCTTCCTCTCCTTTGTGACCAACCTCTCCGGCACGCCCGTGGATGTCACCTTTGACGCCGGGGGGGCAACTCTCGTCGGCGGGGCCGGGCCGTTCAACCTTGATGATGGGGGCGTGGGGCTGCAATTGACGTTGACCGTCAACGGCACCGCCCGCGGCCCTTACCAGTTTGACGCAGCCGATTTCCCCGGCGGGCTGGGTGCTGCCACGGCAGGCGAGGTGGCCGCGGTACTCAACCGGGAGTTCCCTGGGATTCAAGCCTTTGTCGACCCAGGTGACAGCCTGCTGCGTGTCCGCACGGATCGCCGCGGGACCGGCGCGACGCTGGAAGCCAGTGGGCCTGCGGCAGCTACCTTGGGGATCGATGGGGGCGCGGCTGCTGGCAGCGGTAATGTTGCCGACATCGACGCGGTGACGCCCACGGAGGCGCGCACGTTGATCGCCGCGGCCCTGGAGCCTGCACCGCTGGGCTTCTCGGTGACCGAGGAGGACGGCCAGATCACGATCACCCACCCCAACACCGGCGCGGCGGAGACGATCCAGGTTGTCGCCGACCCAGCAGGCACAGACGCAGCCTTTGGCTTTGACAACGACGAACACGCCGGGACGGATGGCGATGCGGCTGCGGCGGCGGTGGCGGCCAGCGCAGATATCGGCGGCGCGCTGGTAGTGACTGCCGGATATCGCGGGGAAGCAGACCGGGGGGAATGGGGCAACGAGTTGCGCGTGGAGGTCGCGGCCAATGGCGCGCTGTTCGACCTGATCGTCTACCGCGGCGACGGCGATGACCGTGTGACGCTGGAGACCTGGCCCGGCCTGAGCATGGACGATTCGGCCAGCAACTTTGTGGAGACGATCATCAACGACGAAGTGGCCGGGTCGAAGTACATCATGGTCCAGGCGAGCGGGGCAGCCAACCCGCCGGTCACCGCGCCGACGCCGTTGGAGGATGGCAGCAACGGGCAGTTTGCGCCAGGGGAGGATACCAACGCCTACGCCGCTGCCTTTGCGCTGTTCGAGACCATCAACATCCAGTTGCTTTGCTGCCCCGAAAGCGCCGAACCGGATGTCGTCGTCGCAGGGCTGGACCACTGCGCCAACATGGGCGACCGCATGTTTGCCGGTCACACCCCGTTCAACCACGATATGGGTGCTGCGCTGGCGTATGGGCAGCAGTTCCAGGCCAACAAACGCTATGGCGCGCTCTATTTCCCCTGGATCCAAATTAATGATCCCATCGGCGGGCGCATCTGGGTTCCGCCGACGGGCCATCTGTTCGGCGTCTATGCGCGCACCGAGCGCGAGCGCGGCATCTGGAAGGCCCCGGCGGGCAACGCTGCACTGGTGCAGGGCGCGCTGGATGTGCGCTACCACATCACGAACCGCGACCACACCGCACTGGTCAAGGAAGGCAGCGTCAACGCGGTGCGCTTTATCTCCGGTCAGGGGATCGTGATCGACAGCTCGCGCACGTTGAGCACCAACCCGCTCTGGATCTATGTCAATGTGCGCTTGCTCTTCAACTTTGTCAAAAGCTCGTTGATGCAGGGGCTGCGCTGGACGGTGCAGGAACCGAACACGCCGGAGTTATGGAACAAGGTCAAGTTCAATAGCGTGACGCCCTTTTTGCTGGGGCTGTGGCGTCGCGGCGCGTTTGGTCCTGGCTCGCCCGACGAGGTCTTTACGGTCAAGGTGGATGCGGAAAACAACACGCCCGCAGACATCCAGCAAGGCCGGCTCAATATCGAGGTCTACTTCTATCCAAGCCGCCCGGCGGAGACGATCGTCATTACCGTGGGCCAGCAAGAGGGCGGCGCAACGGCCAGCGAGAGCTAAACGGGGCATGAGGGGAGGCACATCATGGCGGATTTTGGCTTTACCGAAGCCTATCGAACCGATGAGTTTGTGGTGGAGATCGAGGGCATCGAAAGCCCCAATATCACCAGCGTCAGCGGGCTGAGCGAGGGGGAGGTTGATGCCATCGAGCAGCCGGACGGCGGCGCCAACATCACCCACAAGATCAGTTCGGGGATCGTCAAGTACGGCGACCTGACGCTGGAACGCAACATGGACGGCACACAGGCCGATACCGATTTCAAGAACTGGTTCGAGGAGATGTTCAAACTCGACGGCACTGGAACCGGGTCGCAGTTGCGCCGCAACGGGTCGGTGGTCAAAAAGCAGTTTGGACAGGAAGTGCTGCGCTTTGCGTTCGAGGGAGCCTGGATCAAATCATCCCGGTTTTCGGACCTCAACGCCGGTACCTCCGAGCTATTCAAGCAGACGATTGTCCTGGCTGTGGAACATATGTACCGCGTCTAGATCATCGGAAACTATAGGGAAGCGACATGGATGCAGGTCAAGGCCACTTTGA
>CAZYQJ010000014.1:12107-13538 GCA_964649925.1 uncultured Litorilinea sp. | reverse complement strand
GGCTACACCAGTGCGGACGGTGTGATTCACCGCCGGGCAGTGCTGCGGAAGATGCGCGGCTATGAAGAAGCGCTGCTCTATGACCCGGCGCTGACTGCCGGGCAACTGGTCACCGAACTGCTGCGGAGTTGTCTGGTGCGGCTGGGCGATCTGCCCGCGGTGGATGCCGACACCGTGGCGCAACTCTATACCGCCGACCGCAATTTCCTACTGCTGGAACTGCGGCGTATCACGCTGGGCAACCGCTTGCAGACCTGGTATACATGCCCGCGCTGCGCCGCACAGATCACGGTCACCGAAGACCTGAGCCAGCTTGAGGTGCGCCGCCTGGCCGACCACCAGACGCTGGATGATGTGGTGGTGGACCTGGAGGACGGCTACGTGGACCGTCACGGCACGCGCCACACCCAACTCCGCCTGACCCTGCCGCGCGGTGTGGATGAAGAATTCGTCGCGCCGATGATTGAGAAGGACCCCCTGCGCGCACAGGATGCGCTGGTGCTGCGCTGCATCAAGGGCTTTGGCACGCTGCCCAGGGCCGCCCTGGAAGCCTATGGCGTCAAGGTGCTGCGTGAGTTGACGCTTGGCGACCGGCAGCGGCTGCAGCAGGCCTTTGACGGCCAGATGCCCGGCGTGAACTTTCAGCGCACGGTCACCTGCCCGCAGTGTGGGTCTTCGTTTCAGGGGGTGATGGACCTATCGAATTTTTTCGTGTTGAGCTAGGGGGTGGACGCCGCCTGCGCCAGGAGATCTTTTACCTGGCTTACCACCTTCACTGGCCCTGGTCGGAGATCATGAATTTGGATGTAGGCGAGCGCCGGGCCTATGTGCAGATGTTGGCCCAACGGATTGAGGATGAAAACCGAGCCTTGGACGCGCTGCGTGAGCGGTTGGGGTGAGGATCGGGTGGGGAATGGCGAGGGGACGAATGGGTCATCACAACCAGCGGGGATTGGGTGCAGGGGCTGGGCCGCAAGCGCACCCGCTTGCGATCTCTCTGGCGCTGCCGCGGGCACGACCTGGCGCAGCGTACACCTCCCTGTTAGGCATACTGCCCTTTTCGTCGTTGAGCCGCCGCCCGCGGCCAGGGCTGCCCATCCCGGCCAGGGGGGAGGCGCGGCTGCCCGCCACACCCTGGATCGCGGCCAACCTGCCGGTGTGGATGGTGCAAGGCGGTTCTGCGCCCGATCAGCCACTGCCCGCAGAGCGTCGTACCCTGGACAGGCCCAGCGCACCCATACCCCAGTGGCGCGACGCGCCCATCATCCATCTGGAACTGCTGGCGACCCTCTCACCCATCCTACGGGTCGCCGCGCAGCAGCAGGCCCAGGGGATCCGTGGAACGAGGCGTCGGCAGCAGCCTCTACCCGTGACCCCGCGGCTGATCGCGCCCCTGCCGCCGACCGTCCTGACCTCGATCCACCTGATCCA
>CAZYQJ010000014.1:0-12097 GCA_964649925.1 uncultured Litorilinea sp. | reverse complement strand
TTTGGCCGTTGATGCCAGCGGGCCACGCCGCTGCCCGTCTGGATGCACCCGGTGCGGAGCCGCTGCCCATGCCGCGCCAACCGGCCAGCCCACTTGATGCGGAACATGCGCCCGCGCAGCCGGAGACGTTTGAGGAGTCGCTGCTGGTGTTCCGTGAGGAGGGTGCGCCCTGGCAGGCGGCGCGACCCGCGCCGCCAACAAGTCCGCCTGTGAGACCTGTCCCAGGCCATGCCGATCCGGCGCAGCCGCTCCCGCTGGTGTGGAGGGACGCGCCGCTGCCTGCGCTGCCCGATCCCCCACGATTTGAGCGGGAGCGATTGCCTACCCCAGCGGTACAGGGTGCAGCGGATAGTTTGCAGGCACCCGGCCCCTATTCTGTACCCGCGCTTTCGCACCTGGTTGCGGTGCAAGATCGCCTGATCCAGAGCGTCAAACGCGAGATGACCGTCGAGGTGGAACGCCAGCGCAGGGAGTTCGACCGTCTGCTGGCGCAGCAGGCGCGCATGCATCCGGCCCATAGGACCGCGCCCGGGGGAATGGAGATCGTGAGTGATGCCGTGGTGCAGGCGTTGTGGCACAAACTGCGCACGCTCTGGCAGGAGGAACGGTTCCGGCAGGGGTATATCCGATAGCGCCCGAATCAATGCAGGGGGGAGTCTCACATGGAAGAACGGCAGGTGTTGCGCGGCTTTCTCGCCAATATCGAAGTGCTGCCGCCGCTGATCTTTACCTTTCAGTTCAACCCGGCGTCGATCAGCGATAACAAGGCAGTCAACTATGCCGACCGCAGTGATGGTCTGTGCGGCAATGCGCCGAGCAAGGTCTATACGGGCGGCGGGCATCGCACCATCTCGTTTAGCTTTCAACTGCACGGGCTGGAGCAAGGGCTGAATGTACTCAACCCGACCGCGCTTGACAACGGCATCTCGACCGAACTGGCCAAGCTGCGATCCTTTCTCTATCCCAAAGCCGACGCGTGGGCCGCTATCGGTTAGCTCTTTGGTGGGGGGGATGAGGGCAGACGGCTGGCAGCCCCCCCGACCTGTATCTTCGGCTTTGGCACAAAGATCCTTGAATGCGTGGTGACCGATCTGACCATCGAGGAGCAGCAGTTCAACAGCCTGCTTGCGCCGGTGCGCGCCCAGGTCTCCATCATCTTGACCGTGATCGAAAAGGACGACCACCCGCTCTATGAGTTTGACAAGCAGCACCGCAACGTGCTGGCGGCGCTTGGCATCCAGAACATCAGCGTCTTCTAAATCACGCCATCAGGGGATGCGCTATCGGAGGGCATCATGCCGGTCACGCTCTATTCTCGCTATTACGGTCTGGAGAATGTCGAAATCGACGGGGTGTTGAGTATCGCCCAGCGGCCTGCCGTCGCCCCTCAGGAGTTCCCCGACAGCTTGATCCATACGCTGATCGGCGGGGAAACGTTGGACCAACTGGCGCGGCGCTACTACGGGCGGGAAGATCTGTGGTGGCGGATTGCCGATGCCAACCCCGGCATCTTTGCACTGGACTGGAAGCCGGGCGACACGCTGGTGATCCCGCCCATCCGCGTGGCGACACGGATGCCGCGCGGATAGCGACCGGGCAGGTGAGTGATCGGACGGTGACGGCAAGGCATGGGCAACGATCTGTACTACCGGGTGTCGGTCAAGGCTGGTTCGGCGCAGTTCGACCTGTCGCACGATCTGACGTCGTTGACCCTGGAAGAGGACAGCACCAGGCCTGATCAACTGACGGTGGTGATGAGCGACCCGTTCAAGGTGTTGAGCCACGCCATTCAGGAAGGGATGGAGGTGGAGGTGGACCTGGGCACAGCCGACGACCACTCAATCCTCTTTCGGGGGCGCATCTACAGAACCGATGGGGACTTCCCAGAGAACGGCGTGCCCACCCACCGGATCACGGCCTATGACAAGAGAATGCAGATGGGGCTGCACCGGCGCAACCGGCGCTGGACGGATCGCAAGTTGAGCCAGATTGTCGAAGAGGTGGCGCAAGCGGTCTTTAACAGTGATATCGAAGTCAATCTGCTGGGCGACCCGGAGTTCACGGAGAATGGCATCCGCCAGACCGATGAGACCGACCTGGCCTTTCTGCACCGGCTGGGGGCCATGTATGGCTTTGAGGTCTTTGTGGTGACGGATGACGAGACGGACACGCTCCACTGTGAGGCGCAGTATCAGATCATGAAGCGCGAGCCGGAGATCACCCTCTATCACGGGCGCTGTGACGTGCCGAATCACCTGATTTCGTTTCAAGCTGGAAGCAATGTCAGTGACATTCAACTGCCGCGCGTCTACTCCGGGATCGAGTATGCGACCGGCGAAGTGGCCGAAGTGACCACGAGCGAGATCGATGAGGTGGGCGATTTGGAGGACCGTTTTTTGGACGAGAACTTCACCGAGTTTCGCCAGCGCGACCCCGACCGCGCTGACCAACTGGCGGCCTTGCTGGAGGCGGCCCCAACGGTGCAGCAAGACCTGCGCGACGAACTGGGTGGGATGGATCGCCAATCCATGCCTGGCTTTACCACGCCGGAGGAACTGCAGGAGCGTGCGAAAAACCAGTTCAGCACCAGCCTGCGCGGGATGCGCGGCAGCGGCACGTTGCCCGGCAACCAGCGCATCCGTGCCCAATCGAGCATCGGTATCGCCGACGTCGGGGGACGCTTTTCAGGCATCTGGTATCTGTCTCAGGTGCGCCATGTGTTGAATCGCCAGGGCTATCAAACAGAAATCACCTGCCGACGATGAATCACTGGTTTGACCCAACTACGCTGGGGGCAGGCGAGGGCCAGCCTGCTATCCGCAGATATGACGGCAAGTATCCCGCCATTGTGTTGGACGAGGAGCCGGAAGCAGACGCGCTCAAGCGCGGCGAACTGCTGGTGCAAGTGCCGGGCATCCTAGAAGAGAGCGAGGGCGGTGACGGGCAGCAGCCCATTGAGGTCATCGCCAGGCCCAGCTTTCCTGCCGGTTTCTACTTGATTCCAGAGCCGGGGACGCGTGTCTGGGTGGAGTTTGCCGCGGGGGACATCAACTCACCCTTGTGGAGCGGCGTCTGGTATCCCGACGACGCGCCGCCCCAGACCGCGGACGATGAAGCGCCGACCCGCGCCCAGAAGGTCATCCGCACTGCGGCAGGCCATGTGGTGCAACTGGACGACACGGAAGGCGATGAGAAGATCGTCGTGCGCCACAAGCTCGACTCGCGCATCACGATTGATGCCGAGGGGCACATCGTGATCCAGCACAAGGATGGGATGACCGTCGAGATCACCGCCAATAACACGATTAACATTTCGTGCGACACGCTGACTGTGACCGCGGGCGATATCACGCTGGACGGCGCGGTGCATATCACGGGCGATACCAACATCGACGGCGCTTTGACTGTCGGCACAGGGCCATCGACAACCATCGACAAGAACGAGATCACAGGGGGCTGACCGTGGCCGACCTCAAACTCAGCGGGCTGTTAAACCTGAAGGGGCGGCTTGACCTCAAAGGCCGCGATGGCGGCAAGGTGAAGGTTGGGGAACAGGAAGCGCTGGTCGAGGTGACCAAAGGGGATGCGCTCACCAGCCAGGGGCAGGGTGCACCGGTGATCCTGCCGCCGCCGCCCGCCGCCCCCACCGATCCAGGCACCAACGGCTGGATTTTCAAGTCGTTCAACGCCACGGTGACGGCCAACGGCGCGGCCATCGTGACACAGGGGCTGCACGCCCAGGGCAACCCGAACCTGGCGACCTGGCCGGGCATGGTGCAGCGCAGCCTGGGCAATCCCACCGTGACGATCAACATGATCCCAATCAACGTGCAGGGGGATATCGGTACAACGCTGCCCAACGGCGCGCCGGTGACCTTTTCGACGAGCGGGCAGTAGCGCGTACCGCCTGTGAGGATAGACCTACCGATGTCTGCGATTGGATTGAGCATTCTCGAACCTGCCCATGATGCCGCGTTCACGGGCGTGCCATCGGTGATCTTCCGCGGTGCGGTCACGCAACTGCCTGACGAGGTGGCAGGCGTTACCTTTTATTTCCGCTGGTATTCGAGCCTCTTTTCAGGCAGCGAAGCGGATATTGAGCAAGAGCGGTTTGCCATGAACAGCGTGGATGGCGTTGTGTTGACCGGTGCAGGGATCGCCTATATCCCGGCGCAGCCGCTGGGTGTGGGCACGCATGTGATCTCGTTTGCGGCCACTGACCAGCCGGACGAGACCAGCGCATCACAGGAGGCCGTGCAGCATGGCGGCGTGACCGGTGGGTCGGAGGGGGAAGGGCAGTGCGTCATCCATGTGTTTCGGGCCAACCTGATCGTGCCCGTGGCGGGCGCGATCCTCAGCCGGGCCAACAGCACGCTAGAGGCCGAAGCCCCCGCGCTATGGGGTGTTGAATCCAACGGGACAGGGGTCTATGTACCCAACGAAGACTATCACAAGTTGAATCGGCTGCAGTACCGCTGGCGCTTTACGCCGGTGGGTGCGCCGCCCAACCGCCGCCCCGTGGACTTCGTGCCGGATGTGGAGGAATGGGCCTTTGTCCCGGCGCAGACGGCAGGCGAGGTCACCAGGCTGCGCTATCAAGGGCCGCTGCCCAACACGCTCAGCGGCGGGTACAGCCTGACGCTACATGTCGAGGACAGCGAGGGTGAACTGGGCGGCGACACAATGTCAGTCGCCAATATCCAGGTGGGGCCGTAGGGGGCGCGCAAGGGGATGCCTGAAGAGATTCGCGGTTTCTCGATTCCATTTCGGATTGACCCGGCGACCGGCGGCGTGGCGCAGGCCGCCGGGGTGGAGAAGCTCAAGGAGAATATGATCCACATCCTGCTCACCAGCATTGGGGAGCGGGTGATGCGCCGCGACTATGGCGGCGGCCTGCGCCAACTGGTGCATGACCCCAATAACGAGGCACTGCGCGCCATTGTACAGCACCAGATCGGCAAGACCATCACCCAGTTCGAACCGCGCGTGCTGGTGCAGGAAGTGGTCGTGACACAAGAATCGGGCCTGATCATGGCCCACATTCGCTACCTCATCCGCGGGACGCAGCAGTTCCAGAGCGTGTCTGTGCCGATTGGGTTGGGAGGCTTCTAGCACATGGCAAACAACAGCCACCCCCTCATTGACTACACTAATAAAGACTATGCCTCGCTGCGTGCGGCCCTGCTGCAGCTTGCCCAGGAAAAGCTGCCCGTCTGGACGGATCATTCGCCCAACGACCTAGGGGTGCTGCTGCTTGAGTTGTTTGCCTTTCTGGGCGACCAACTCTTTTATTATCAAGACCGGATCGCCAACGAGAGCTATCTTGAAACCGCGGTGGAACGGCGCAGCGTGCTCCATCTGCTGCGGCTGATCGGCTACGAACTGCGCCCATCCACGCCCGCCTCGGCTGACCTGACGCTGCTCTTTGCGTTCGATGCGGCTGGCCCTGTGATCATCCCCACCGGCGCGCAGTTCCAGACCACGGCAGCGGCGACTGGGTCACCCGTCAACTTCCAGTATGTGCGCGACCCGCTGATATTGAACCTCAATACGCTCCCTGCCGTCACCCACAGCGACGGGCAGACCTACCGGCGATTTGCTACGCTGCCAGTCATCCAGGTGGATGCGAGCATCAACGGCGAGATCGTCGGTTCGTCTGATGGCAGCGCGGGGCAGCGCTTCGCCATGGCGCGGATGCCCCTGATCGACGAGACGTTGGTGGTCAGCGTGGACGAAGGAACCGGCCCGCGTGCCTGGGAGCGTAAGGAGACCTTGCTCTATAGCGGGCCGACCGATGCCCATTACAGCGTGCGCCGCGATGAAAACAGCGCAGCCTTTCTGGAATTTGGCGATAACCGTTATGGCAAAGTCCCGCGGCGCGGGCGCAACAACATCACCGCCGACTATCGCACCGGCGGCGGCGCCAAGGGCAATGTGCCGCCCCATACCATCGTCAAAGCCGTGACCCAAATTACAGGGCTGGAGGTGGTCTTTAACGAGCAGGCCGCCAGTGCCGGGGCTGACCCCGAAGCGACGGCAGACGCTGTCCAGCGCGGCCCGCGCCTCTTTCGCACCATGGGCCGGGCTGTCACGGCAGAGGACTATGAGATGCACGCGCGCGAGTTTGGCGTGGGCAAGGCGCGGGCGCGGGCGGACGGGTGGAACTATATTGACCTGTTTGTGGCCCCGGCGGGCGGCGGCTTTCCGAGCGACACGCTCAAGGAAGACCTGCGCGCCTACTTTGACAGCAAACGAATTCTGACATCGCTGGTTGAAATTCATTCGCCCGTCTATGTCCGGGTTTATATCCAGGGGCAGCTTGAGGTTGAGTCCTTTTTCTTCACCGAGCAGATCCAGGAGCAGGTGGAAGCGGCGGTACGCGGGCTGTTGACCTTTGAAAATGTGGATTTTGAAGACCGTCTCTTCTTGAGCAAGGTCTATGAGGCGATTGAGCAGATTGAGGGGGTGCGCGGGGTCAACATTACCCATTTCACCAAGGCCGACCCTGCTGAAACCAACCTCCCGCTGGATCTGCCGCTCGACGGCACGCTGCGTTTTGGATGGAACGAGATCCCCATCGCGGCCTATCCGCAGGGCATCCACCTGGACAGTGTGACAGGAGGGCGCAGTGCTGGCTGATCTACGTGCCGTTTCTGCGCTGCATGGGGAGCGCATCGATCTGTATTGGACATGGCTGGACCCGGGGGAGCGGCCCGGTTTCCGCCTGGTGCGCCGCCGCCTGGGCTATCCGCAGAGAGTAGACGACGGGTTCACCGCCATCGATCTGGGCGAACTCTTTCGCACCCTGTCCACACCCTGGGCCGCAATCGAGCGCACGCGCTATTTCGTGCCCAACAGCCATACGGGGGAGGGGCTGCGCCAGGCGGAGGCGAGCTTTTTCTTTGCCGATCCCGCGGACTTGCAGCCATCCCGCGCCCTGGTCCGCATCTACGATGCTGCCGCCGAGATCGAGCGTACGACGGCCATCGACAACGTGGTGCGTGTCGACCGCACAGAGGTGCAGACGCCCCCCTGGGCCGCGGTGACCACGCTGCAAATCGTCGCCACGGCCAATGGCGGCGCGGAGGGGGTGGCGGGTGAACTCGTCCTCGCTACGGGCCATGAAGACGGGATCACCACCGATCAGGTGACGTGGACGCCTGATGGCGGAGTGTCGATCACTGCCGCCTTTGACGCAGTAGACGCCCAACTGACGGCAGCGGGCGACGTGGTCGTGACCCCGGTTTCGCTGCACGCTCTATTTCAGACGGTCCGCACCGTTGCACCGCTGCGCGTCGTCGCCATGCCTGCCGCCTACCAGGCAGCGCTGGAAGCGCAACTGGCGGATCACCCTGCAGGCGCGCTGCAGGGTCAAGTCGCCATCGACGAGTTCTTCGATATGGACAGCGGGGACTGGAAACGGACGGTCACCGCTGCCGACCTGGGCCTGATGCCGAATACTACTTATTATTACACCCTCTTTACGCCCGATGAGATGGAGGCTGGCGTCTATCGCACCGAGCAAGGGTGGCGCGCCTTTGCCGTCGCCACGGCGCGCTATGGGCTGGGTGAGCGGCTTTACCAACTGCTGCCGGGGCTGCACCAGGAATATGACGAGCCGTCGCCGGAGTTGCGGGGAGAGGGGCAGTTGCGGCGCTACCTCCAGATCGTCGGCGCGGCGTTCGACCAGGTACGCAGCTTGGGCGAAGGGCTGCGTGCGCGCCACGACGTGGACACCGCGCGCGCCGACCTGCTGCCCGCCCTGTCCCGTTGGATCGGGTGGGAACCGGATCAAACGCTTGATACCGGGTCACAGCGCCGGGACATCCGCTTTGCGCCCGACATCTACAGCACGACGGGCACGCTGCCCAACCTGCAATCCCTGGTCAACCGGGTGACAGGGTGGGAGTGCCGCCTCAAAGAGTTCGTCCACAATGTCTTTCTGACCAACGCCCCGGAGCGGATTCACCTGTGGGAGCTTTGGACGCGCGCCTATGACGGCGCGGCGTGGCTGGACGTCACGCCTATCACACGCACCGATGGGTTTGACGGTCGCCCCGCGGCGGTGGTCGACGGGGGCGGCACCCCTTGGCTGTTCTGGCATTCCGACCGGTCGGGCCGCCGCGAGATCTGGTTGCAGCGGCTGGATGGGGTGGATGCGGACCCACAGCGCGCCGCCGAGGGCGTACCCGACGACGCGCCCGATGAACAGTTTGTGGATGAAAGCCCTGCCGCTGTGCTGCTGAACAACCAGATCAGGCTCTTTTGGAGTTCGAACCGTGGCGGCAGTTGGGAGATCTATACGCGTACCTATGCGGGGCTGCCGGGGGACGTGACCCTCCGCCTTACCGATCACCCGGCGGAGGATCGATCTCCGGCAGCGGTGCGCGGGACGGGTGATGCGCTGTGGCTCTTTTGGCAGTCGAACCGCCGCGGCCCGACCGATATCTGGGCCATGGCAGGTGACGGCACGCAGTGGAGTCTGCCCGCCCGCATCACGGGCGACAGCCTGCGCCACGAGATGCCCGCGGCGGTGGTGGACGGCGCGGGGCGGCTCTGGCTGTTTTGGAGCGCAGACCTGGGCGACCGCCGCAACCTCTTTGTGCGGGTGCGGGGCAGCAGCGCATGGTCGCCCGCCGAATCGATCACGGCTCAGTGGGATGTGCCGCAGCAGATCACCAGCGGCCCCCACCTGGACGAAGCGCCCGAGGCTCTCTTTCTTGCCGGTGAGGTCTGGCTGTTCTGGCATTCAAACCGTGGCGGCCAGTGGCAGATCTGGCACATGGTGCACGACGGGACGGGCTGGAACGACCCCTCCCTCCTCGTCGCAGAGGTCACCGCGGACAAGGAACCCGCTGTGCTGGTTGACGCTGTGGGGCAGTTGCGCCTGATCTGGCGTTCGCAGCGCCGGGGCCGCAGCTACCAGTCCCGCACGGTCGATACCAGCGATGCGGAGATGCTGGCCCAACTGCGTAGCTTTGACGACCATGCCCATTACAGCTATCACACCGGCGCAGGCAACGACGATTGGTACGCGCGCGGCGCGGTGGGGATTTATCTATCGCCCAATACGAGCGATACAGCGGTCATCTCGGCCCAGATCGAGCGGGCGATCCGTTTTGTGGAGTCCTTCCGTCCGATCCCCGCGCGCTATGTCTGGATTGCGGAAGAACAGCCATGATCAAAACTGTCTGTCGGGGCGGGCGGCGTAAACTGCTGCGGGCATATGGGTGCAGGTGCCCTGCTATGATGCCGGGAGGTTCTGTGTGAACGGTCAACCTTATTCGCGCAACACCTTTGAAGCGTTCGCCAAGACGCGCCACTATGTCAGCGTGCGGATCAAGCAGGGCGTGCCACTGGTCGATGCCGATCTCAACGAGTTGGAAGACCTGCGGCGCTACGAGTTGCGGAATTTCCTGCGCTGGTTTGTCGGGGATGGCGCGCCCGATAACAACAATGGGTTTCGCATTATGCCCTCGGGTGCCCCTAACGATGTCTTGATCCTGGGAGGCGACGGCACGCCGGAAGGCAGCGGGCGCTGTCTGGTCGACGGGATGGAGGTCTTGAACGCGGCGGATGTCGCCTTTTCCGCCCAGGAGTTCAGCGATCCGGACGCCGCGGCTCAGGCGGGCGTGCCGCCGGTCGAGATGCCGGTCACGCCGGGCGCAGGCACACGAACCGATCTCTATTACCTTGACGTATGGGAGCGCGAGGTCACGGGCGACCAACTCGGCCATGAGGACATTATCGACACGCGCATCGGCATTGAATCGGCGCGGCGCATCCGCCGCGAGTGGGCCGTGCGTGTGGTGGATGAGGCAACCGGCATCCCGCCCAATGATACACCGCCAGGACACCGCTATTCCCCGCTGGCGCGTGTGCAGCGGACTGTCGGCCAGGACATCATCACCGCCGCCGATATCGTGGACCTGCGGCGTAGGAATGTCCTTGTGCCATCGCGCAGCACCTTTGACCAGATCACCACCGATGCGTTTGGCAGCGGCTATGCGCTCAACGACAGCGGGCTGCCTAGCCTCGCCATCCCGCTGCGCGATGTGATCAACGCCATCCTGCGCGATGGGCGGCCTGCCGTGGTCGGCCCGCAGGTCTTTCAGACTCAGAACGGCCCGCACAACTTTCCGGCCAGCACGCTGGACGCCAGCGGCAACCAGTGGGTCTTTTGGCTAGGTCAGGAATCCGGGGCCAATCAGATCCTGTTTCAACGCCAGGTGAGCGGCATCTGGACGGACCCTATTGTGGCCTTTGCGCCGAGCGGCAACCTGCAGGAGTCGCTGGCCGCCACCAGCGCACCCGACGGGGCGATCTGGGTCTTCTACAGCGGTCGTGTCAGCGGAGAGTGGCGCATTTTGAGCAGGCGGTTTTTCAACGGCGTCTGGGAAGATGAGGCGACTATTTCGACCGGCAACAACAATTTCGGGGCCGCGGCAGCCGCTACCAGCGATGGCAACGTCATGGTCGTGTGGCGGCAGGCGACGGATGTGCAATCCAGCCTCTTTAGCGGGACAACGCCGGGGCCGGTGACCACCGCGGCGACCGGGGGCGCACTCCAGGATCGGGTGGCCTTGTTGCCGGGCAGCAGCGGGGCGATGCACCTGTACACCGCTCACCTGGATGCGGGCAACTGGGAGGTGCAGACCAAGCAGTGGCAGGCGGGCACATGGGAGGGCATCTACCAGCCGGTGACTGCCATTACGGCGACGGCGTTTGTCGAGTTCACAGCCGCGCGCGACCGCGACGACAACGTATGGTTGATTTGGGCAACCGAGTTGGTGTCGGGGACGAGCGTGCTGCGCGCGCGACGTGTGACGGCGACTGCGGTGGGCGATGTTTTGCAATGGGTGACAGGCAGCCCGCGCCAACCGACTGCGCTGCTCGATGCCAGCAGTAACCTACAGGTCTTCTACCGGGATGGCACGCGTTTGGATACGATCCGCGTGATTTTTGAGGTCTAGATGGTTGCGTTGGAGTGGTTTGCAGCTTCTGGCAGCGACTGTTGTTCAGCCAGTGTTCAGAAAGGGAAGCCTATGTTAAGCAGTCGAATTTCATTTGTGCGCGCGCTGCTGTCCAGGATCGTGTTGATTGCACTCGGCTATGTCGCGTTTGCCCTGCTTCACCCGGCCTCGCCTGCGCTGGCTGCACCTGGCCCGATTGACGCCGACGTCACCAACGGGAGCGGATCGTTTCCAGAATTGAACAACGGCGGCACAGACTGGGAGGCTTTTGACGTCAACCAGGGCATCCCGGCCAAAGGGGGGATCACTGTCCTCTACACGCCTCAAGACCTGGCTGACCTCAACTCCTTCCCGATCCAGGCAAGCGGAGCCACGGTCACGCTGCGCCCATCGGCCACCGCTGCGGACTTGAACTGCACGTTCAGCCCGGCGGAACCTGTATTGAGCAGCAGCACGGCAGGCCAATGCTTCTTCCGGGTGACCGGCGCGGGCGACGGCATCCAGATCTTTTACCTGGGCCAGTTCCAGCCGGGCGGCGACATCCGCTATACGATCAGCGGGCTGGATCCCGCGGCGGGCGGGTCAGGCACATTCACCAATTTCGACAGCGACAACGTCGCGCCGGGCCAAGCCCCGACCCCCTCGGCAGGCCGCGACCCGGCCCGATTGGTGCTGGTGCTGGACAAGTCGGGCAGTATGCTCTGGTCATCCCATCCCCAAGACCCTGGCTGTGGTGTCTTTACCACACCGCCGCCTGGCTGTGAACCACAACGCTGGGAGATCTTGGGCGATGCGGTGGAGCAGATGCTCGTCGTCGCCGAGGCCTATGCGCTGCCCACCGACGTCTTTGCCGCGGCGCTGTTCGACGGCAGGGTTTTGGATGCCAACCGTTTTGACTTTACGACCATCGACCCGACGAGTGTGGATGCGTTTCTAGACGATCTCGCCACCCGCACGCCAAGCGGCAGCACGTCCATCGGCGCAGGCGTGGAGGAGTTTCGGACGGAACTCAGCAGCCCCGGCACCTTCACACAGACGATCCTGGTCTTTACCGATGGCGACCAAAACACCGCGCCGTTCCTGGTGACCAATGCGACGCAAGTGCTGATCAACCCGGCGGCCAA
>CAZYQJ010000013.1:18771-20726 GCA_964649925.1 uncultured Litorilinea sp. | reverse complement strand
AGGAAACCGGCGGTGGCCGCGAGTCGGGCTCGGATGCGTGGAAGGCCTACATGCGCCGCCAGACCAACACCATCAACTGGTCCAGCGATCTGCCGCTCGCCCAGGGGATTCAGTTCGGCTGACAGTCTCTGGCTGTACAGCGCAAGTTGAAGGAGATGTAAGCTTCCTAGCGTTGACACTCCTCTGGGTTGGTGTATACTGCCAGAGGACAGACAGGTCTGCAAGAGGGGATACCTGTTTGTATTTCCCTCGCCACAGCGAGAACCTCCACAGAAACACAAAAGGAGCGACACAATGGCAGTACACAAATCACAAGCCACATGGCGCGGCACGCTCAAAGAGGGCAGCGGCACCATGACGGTGGGTGCAGGCCACTATGAAGGTCCCTTCACCTATGCCTCACGCTTTGAGACAGGCGAAGGCACCAACCCCGAAGAACTGATCGGCGCGGCCCATGCGGGGTGCTTCTCGATGTTCCTGTCGGCGCTGCTGACAAACAGCGGCTTCAAGCCAACCCAGATCCAGACGACGGCCACGGTTCATCTGGGCGAAGGCCCGGCCATCACCAAAATCGAACTCAACACCGAGGCCCAGATCCCGGACATCGACGAAGCCAAGTTCCAGACCCTGGCCGAACAGGCCAAGGCCAATTGCCCGGTTTCCAAGGCGCTCGCCTCTGTAAACGAAATCACCCTCAACGCCCGCCTCGTCAGCTAGACGTCAGCGGGCCGACACAGCAGGGTGTGTTGTTGTATAGTAGAGTGGAGATGGTCTTGGACCGTCTCCACTTTGTTTTTTATCAACTCTATGACTGATAGGCACGTATGATGGCAGACTCTCTAGACCAATATCTTCAAGACGCACAGCCGCGCCAACTCGACGAATTGCAGCAGTGGCTGCGCATCCCCAGCATCAGCACCCTGACCGAACACAAGCCCGACGTGAAGCAAGCCGCCGCCTGGCTGATGGATCAGATGCAGCGGGCCGGGTTGGAACATGTAGAACTGATCGAAACCGAGACCCAGCCGATGGTCTATGCCGACTGGCTGCATGCCGGGGACGACCGGCCTACGCTGTTGATCTACGGCCATTTCGATGTGCAGCCTGTGGACCCGCTGCACCTCTGGCAGACGCCCCCCTTTGAGCCGACCGTGCGCGGGGATAACCTCTACGCGCGCGGTGCATCCGACGACAAAGGGCAGACGCTGATCCACGTCAAGGCCGTGGAAGCCTTGCTGCAGACCCAGGGCCGACTGCCCGTCAACGTGAAATTCCTGGTGGAAGGCGAAGAGGAATCAGGCAGCCACGCCATCCGCAAGTATGTCCCGGCGCAAAAGGCCAAACTGGCTGCGGATGCCGCGCTGATCTCCGACAGCCACATCCTCTCCCCCGACCAGCCAGCCATCCTCTACGGGCTGCGCGGCATGTGGACGGCAGAGATCACCGTCACCACCGCTGACCACGACCTGCACAGCGGGAGCTATGGCGGGGCCATCCACAACGCCAACCAGGCCCTGGCCGAACTCCTGGCCCAGTTGCACGACGCGCAAGGGCATATCACCGTGCCGGGGTTTTATGACGACGTGCGCGTG
Source organism: uncultured Litorilinea sp. (assembly GCA_964649925.1). Taxonomy (GTDB): domain Bacteria; phylum Chloroflexota; class Anaerolineae; order Caldilineales; family Caldilineaceae; genus QEUY01. The sequence continues at coordinate 19,134 of CAZYQJ010000013.1, read as the reverse complement.
CTGAGCGACGACGAGCGCGCTCACCTGGCGCGTATCCCCTACGGCGAGGCCGAAATCCTGGCAGAGAGCGGCGCGCCCGCGGTCTATGGAGAGCCGGAATATACCGTCGTGGAACGCACCGGCGCACGCCCGACACTTGAGATCAACGGCATGTGGGGCGGCTTTATCGGGGAAGGCTTCAAGACCGTCCTCCCCTGCCAGGCCCACGCCAAGATCAGTTGCCGCCTGGTCCCCAACCAGGACCCCCAGCGTATCGAGGAGTTGGTCACACGCTACCTCCAGGAGCTTGCGCCGCCCACGGTCAAGGTCGAGGTGACGGGCACGCGCGGCAGTTTCGCCTTTCTCACCCCCTATGACACACCT
>CAZYQJ010000013.1:12734-18761 GCA_964649925.1 uncultured Litorilinea sp. | reverse complement strand
CATCCAGGCCGCGGCGCGCGCCTATGGCCGCGTCTTTGGCAGGGAGCCGGTCTACACACTGGAAGGCGGCGGCATCCCGGTCGTGAGCATCTTTCAGGATGCGCTCGATGTGCCGGTGGTGTTGATGGGCTTTGGTCTGCCCGACGACAACCTGCACGCCCCGAACGAGAAATTTCACCTGCCGAACTTCTACCGCGGCATCCGCACCAGCATTGCCTTTATGGAAGAGATGGCCGCAAGCAGATGAGGCATGGCGGCAAGTAATGCCGGTCTGCACACCTGGCCCGCGGTTTCCCACGCCATTGCCAGGGATTTCGCAGGTCAGGCCAGCAGCCCGGCGTAGTGTCAATCACCGTCCCCTGGATGGTAGCGGCGAAAGGAAACCAATGAAAGCAGTCGTGTGGACAGCCTACGGCCCCCCGCATGTACTTCAGCTTCAAGAGGTAGAAAAACCGGTTCCCAGGGATAACGAAGTCCTGATCAAGGTCCATGCCGCCACCGTAACCGCTGGCGACTGTGAAGCGCGCAGATTCGAGTTCCCCCTGCTCTTCCGGATACCCTTGCGCATCCTATTGGGTCTCATAAAACCAAATCGCATGACGCTGGGACAGGAGTTGGCCGGAGAGATTGAAGCAGTCGGCAGAGATGTAACACGATTCAAGCCCGGTGACAACATATTTGCCGCCACGCTGCTACGTTTGGGCGCATATGCCGAGTACGCCTGCCTGCCTGAAACCTATCCGATCCTGCTGAAACCGGCGAGTATCAGCTTTGAGGAAGCCGCCACCATTCCCACAGGGGGCATCAACGCCCTACACCTGGTTCGCAAAGCAGGCTTACAGCCCCGTCAAAGCCTGATCCTCAATGGTGCGGGGGGGAGTATCGGCACATATGCCATACAGATTGCCAAGTCCCTCGGAGCCGAAGTGACGGCAGTAGACAGCGCAGATAAACTGGACATGCTCCACGCCATCGGTGCAGACCATGTGATTGACTACGCGCAAGATGATTTTACAGAGAACGGAGTCACCTATGATGCCATTATCGATATCGTGGGCAAGAGTTCATTCTCTGGCAGTCTACGGTCACTAAAGCCCCAGGGCCGTTACGTGTTGGGGAACCCCAGCCTGCCAGGGATGATGCGCGCCCTGTGGACGTCGGCGACCACAGACAAGCAAGTCATCTTTGAGTTAGCCAGGTATCCAATGGAAGACTTCGCCTTACTCATAGAGATGATCGAAGCGGGGAAGATCAAACCGGTCATTGACAAACGTTATCCGCTGGAACAAGTGGCCGAAGCGCACAGGTATGTCGAAGCAGGCCACAAACAGGGCAATCTGATCATCTCCCTAAAAGTCCCCGCACCCCAACCGCACTAATCCCCGCGCCTCTCCAGCAGCCGGTCTGCGCTGCGCACAAACGCAGCCAGCCATTCGACCAGCGATTCGATGTCGCCCAGGTGACCGGTTTCAAAAGGCGTATGCGTATAACGCGCCGGGAAGGCGACCATCGCCGCGGGGATATCGGCACGCATCATGGCTGCACCGTCACTGCCGAACGACCCAAAGACGGCATGCTGGATCACGATCTCCGCCTCTGCCGCGGCCTGCTCTAGCGCACGTGTCACGCCATAGTCATAATGCACCAGCGCGTCCTTGTGGATCAGCACCGGGCCGCCGCCTAGGCTCAGCGGCATCATATCCTCCGGCACGCCAGGGATGTCTCCGGCCAACCCGATTTCCAGCACAACCGCGGCATCAAAGGCGTGGTGCGCGCCCAACGCCGACGCGCCGATCAGCCCGATCTCCTCCTGCACGGTCGCCGCCAGCGTCAGGCGGCATCCGAACTCAGCGGCGGGCACGCGCCGCGCCACCTCGGTCATCACGGCCAGCAGGGCGCGGTCGTCCAGCGCCTTACCCACCACATGCGGGCCAAAGCGTTCCGTGGTGGCATCCCAGATCACACGCGTGCCGGGCGTCACCCCGCGCGCCGCCAGTTCCTCCCGGCTCAGTCCGGTATCTACCCAGAAATCACGCCAGGTCAGTTCGTTCAGGTCGGGCAGTGCCAGCGAAGCCAGGTGCCCGGTCGCGGTCGCAATCACACCAGGGATCACGCCGCTGCGCGCCAGCACCTTGACGCGCTGTCCAATCGTAAAGGCGTTTCGCAGGCTGGTTGTGCGTGTCCACGCCTGGCCGTTCGCCAGCCAGAGAAAGCCGTCGGGATCGATGGCGCGCACCAGGTACGCCAGTTCGTCCACATGTGACACCAGCAGCACGTCCGGCCCCTCGCCGCCCACCTGGGCCAGCACATTGCCGGTACGAGTGCGCATCGGGGTGAGGCCCAGGTCGCGCCAGAGCGTCTCGACCCGATCCAATACAATCTGCTCCTGCCCCACCGGGCCAGCCAGTTCCGTCAACTCCTTGATCAGTTCAAACATGCGTCAACCTGTCAGGTCTGTGTGGAGGGTCTATCTGGATTGTTCGAGGACATAGATATGCAGCGAGTCGGGTAAGGTGGCTCGCGTGATCTCTATCTCTGGGCCGCCCACGAAAGTCACTTGGTCGGCGGGGTAGCGGTCGGTGAATTTGGTCACCGGGTCGATCTGAAGCCGCCCGCGCGGGCTGTAATAGTGCATGGGGATCACCACCGCGGGACGGATGGCCTGGATCGCCGCGTCCAGGTCATCCAGCGCGATGGTCGCGTGTCCCCCTGTCAGAGCGAACATGACGTCGATCTGACCCGCCAGCACATTCAGTTGTTCCGGTGCAATCGGGTTGCCGATGTCGCCAATATGCAGCACGCGCACCCCGTCCAGTGTAAAGCTGTACATGGCGTTCGGATCGGGGTCGCGGCCAAAGTCCCAGGTCAGGCTTTCCATCGACGGATAGCTGCGGATCGCCAGGCCGCGCACCGTCAGGCCCTCGCGCGGGACTTCCAGGGCATTGACGACGAGGGGGCTCCCCTTCACATGGCTGGGATCGCTGTGAAAGCTGTCGGTGGCTGAACTCATGATCACAATGTCCGCGGGTTCCGCAATCGGGTCAAAGCCCGACGCACCCGGCCCTGGCGTGTATGGGTCGGTAACCACGGCCAGCCCGTCGCCTTCCAGCCGGAAACTGGCATGTGCATAGAATTTGACCTTCATGTGTTTCTCCCAGGTGGTTGCAAAACAAAAAGACCGGCCCAATGGCCGGGCCGCTAACCGGGTGTCGATTCTGTAGGCAACCTGTGCCAGCCGCGCCCGATGAGACCGGCGCAAAGCGTCAAGGAGAGTCAGCGCGCGGTGTGAGAATTGGCAGTCAAGAAGGCGACCCACTGCTGCCACACGGGCAGATCATAAGGGTCAAACGGAGTCGCGGCGGCTTCCGTCTCGGCAAGCAGCGCAGCCGCCGCACCGGTGGACGTTGCGCCAACGCTGTCGGCTTTGACGACTGGCACGATCAAGCGTTCTCCCTCTATACCCATGTCAAAGTCTTGGCGAGCCGCTGCGCCCAAATAGTCCGGACTCATAACATAGGCCAGTTCCTCCTCATACCGCTCCTGTTCCAGCCGTGCATGGTCGATCCGCGACTGCATCGCCGCGATCTCATCCTGCAGCGCAGACAACTCCCTCAGGCGCGCCGTGTACCCATACACAAAAAGGGCGCACAACACCAGGAGAAAGATCAGCAAGAAGCGAGTTTTTCGGGATGGGCGCATGGGAAAACCACCAGTGATTGGCACTAGTACGTTGGACATGTTGGGTGTCTAGTGCCGCAGTATAGCATATCCACCGCGGGCTGGCGAACTGTGGAAATGCGCCCGCGCCCCGCTCAAACCCACGTAGAAAGGCGCTAGCGGGGTCTTGACCCACCAGAGAATGTGTGCTTCAATTTGATTGCACGGTCAAAAAACAGTACATTCAATCAATATTCTGAACACGTTTACAAACACGCGTTCCCACCAGTCGAGGGGATGAGGCAGATACTGTGCAAGACCGCAAAGATCAAGAGGGGAAACTCTCCTTTATCGCAGAGGCCCGGCGCGAGCAGATCATGGAAGCAGCTATCCGAACGCTTGACGAAATCGGATACGTGAACGCCAGCCTGGCCCAGGTCGCTAAACGGGCAGGCATCAGCACGGCGCTGATCTCTTACCACTTCTCAGACAAGAACGACCTGATCAATCACCTACTGATCAAACTCTTAGAACGCTCGGCCTCCTATATCTTGGAACGAGTGCGTCGCGAGGGTACACCCCAAGAGAAACTAAACGCATTTGTTACGGCGAGTCTCGCCTATCAAGCCACCCACCCCGCACACAGCACGGCCCTCTTGGAAATTATCTTCAATGCCAGAACACCCGACAACATCCCCTACTACAAACTAGGTGGTGAGGGGAACGACCCTGTCGTCACGGAGCTTCAACAAATACTGCGAGAGGGTCAAGGGCGTGGGGAATTCGGGGCCTTTCATGTCGATGTGATGGCGGCCGTGATCCAGGGCGCAATCGGGGAATACATGCTGACCTCGGCTGTGTCCAAGGCCGTTGACCTGGAGACCTACAGCGGTGAACTGATCAAAATCGTGAATCAGGCCGTCAAAGGTGCTTCCGAATGAATGGGAGGGGAAAGCTAGGCGTGCATGACCAGAAAAATACAGGCCCTATCCCGAGGTTCTTGCGGCTGTTGGCGCGGATCGTCTTGTCGACGGTCGCCATTGTGACGATCCTGGCGCTAGGCATCATCCTCTACTACCGCGCCACGATCTATCGGGCCAAAGCAGCCCAGACGGAAATGCTGGCGCTGACCCAGGCCACGGTGCTGGTGGGTGAGGGGTTGGAACCGCACCCCAACACCACCGTGTTGATCCGGGGTGGAACAATCACTCAAGTGGGCACTGACGTGGCTATCCCCCCAGGCGCGACCATTCTGGACCTGAGTGGTTACACCGTGATGCCCGGCCTCATCGACCTGCACGTGCATCTGGGGTCGCAGAACGTTGACGCGCCGGGCATCCTGACTATGCCCAAACTGGTTGCCGATTGGGTGCGCTACTTCCCCGAAACGCGACGCGCCTTCCTGCGGCATGGCGTCACCACCGTGCGAGACCTGGGGAACGAATATGGCTGGATCCTAGACCTCCGCCAGCAGATCCAAGACGGCGTGCTGGAAGGCCCGCGCCTGTTCATTGCGGGGCCGATCTTCACCACGCCCGGCGGGCATCCCGTGGCGACATTCGGCACCGATCCGGCGGCGGACTCGGTCCGGCTCCCCGCTACGCCTGAGGATGCACGCCGCGCCGTGCGCGCCCTTGCCAGGGATGGTCGCCGCGTGGATGTGATCAAGGTGGTGCAGGAGCGCGGACGCCCGGATCGATCCTTACAGCCCATCGCCCCGGATGTCCTCGCAGCGATTGTGGCTGAGGCGCACGCCCACGGGATGCCCGTCACCGGTCACTGGGGCACGTTGCAAGACCTGGATGAACTACTCGCCGCTGGTGTGGATGGGCTGGAGCATCTCGAAGCGCGCGGCATGCGGGAAGGCTGGCCTGACGCGACCTTGCGCCTGCTGGTGGAGCGCGATATCTCGCTGTCGCCGACGCTGGCCGTCACGGACAAGGTGCTTACCGTGCAGATGCATCAACAACTTCGGCAGCGAGTCGGCGAGTTCCACGCTGCTGGAGGGCGCATCGTGGCGGGAAGTGACGCGCCCATGCAGGGCCTCACCTTTGGCGGCGGCCTTCATCGTGAGTTGGCATTGCTCGTCGAGAGCGGGTTGACCCCGCAAGAGGCTCTCAAAGCGGCCACTGTCGAGGCGGCGAAAGTCCTGCGTGCTGACCATCTGGGGGTCATCGCGCCGGGATATGCAGCCGATCTGGTCGTGGTCGAGGGGGACCCAACCCAGCAGATCGAGACAGCCCGAAATGTGGTGATGGTCTTTGTCGATGGTCGCCTGATGGTAGATCAACTGGACGAGAAGCGGAAATAAAAAGACATCCTACCCCTTAAAGGGATAGAATGTCTTCTCGTGGTGCCGCAGGAGGGACT
>CAZYQJ010000013.1:1785-12724 GCA_964649925.1 uncultured Litorilinea sp. | reverse complement strand
TGCCCACTACGCCCTGAACGTAGCGCGTCTGCCAATTCCGCCACTGCGGCGCGGCCCTCATTCAATTGCGAGGGGTACTATAACACGCCCCCAGAGAACTGTCAAATATTCTCCGATCTCATCACGCAAAAAACCGCGCTAGGGCGTATCATCCTCCAGAGCAGGATTCTCGCCACCGGGGGGTGTGGGCGGCGCGGCAGCAGGCACTTGGTTGGCCGGGACGCGCCGGGTGAGGATGTACCAGTTGGCAAAGGTCTCAAACCGCTCATGCGGCTGGTTGAGCGACCCGATCTGCACATTATGTACGCGCGTGCTTACCCCATAGGTGTAGACGGGGTAATAGAGCAGGATCGCAGGCACTTCCTCGGCAAAGATATCTTGAAACTGAATATAGAGTTGGCGACGTTCCCCGGCATCGGTAATGGCGCGCGCCCGCTCCATCAACTCATCTGCCTCCGGATTGGCCCACCCGCTGTAGTTCTGCCCGCCGCCCTCTGCCTGCGTGCTGTGCCACAGCGGATAGGGGTCAGGGTCGCCAGTCAACTCCCAGCCGATCAGCGCCGCGTCAAATCGCCGCGGGTTCAAGAAGTCCGATACCAAACCGGCAAACGTCACCGGCGTTGGCACGGCATCCACCCCAATGGCGCGCCAATCGCTGGCAATCTGCTCGATCAACGCCTGGCGGCTGGGGTCGTCGTTAGAATAGAGCAAGAAGCGCAGCGGCGTACCTTCCTTGTCACGGATACCATCGCCGTCTGAATCCATCCACCCCGCTTCTTGCAGGAGTTCACCGGCGCGCTGGGGGTCATAGTTGTACTGCTTGATCCCGTCATGGTAGGCCCAGTTCTCCGGCAACAGCAGACTGTGGGCGATAATGCCCTGACCCGCCGCCACTTCGTCGATCAACCGCTCACGGTCAATCGCATAAAACAACGCCTGGCGTACTGCCTTTTCTTGCAAGAAGGCCACATCCGGGTTGGTCAGGTTAAAGAGGATGGTCAAATATTCCGACTGAACGGCAGAGAAGAGCGCCAGGTCATCGCGCTGGGTCGCGGCAGGCAGGTCTTGCGACAGCACATGGCTGATGCCGTCGATCTCGCCGTTCTCAAAAGCCGTAAAGAGGCTGGCATGGTCGGGATAGAATCGCAGTTCCAGCGCATTGAGATAAGGACGCTGGCCGCGATAAAAGGGGCTAGGCTCCAGCCGGATATGGTCGGCAGCGGTTTCAACCACACGCAGCGGCCCATTGCCGATGGGCGTGGCGTTGAGCGGCTTGGTCGCCAGTTCAGACGCGGGTACGTTGCGCCACACATGTTCAGGCAGCAGGCCGATGGAGGTGTAATCCAGAAACGGCGTGAACGGCTCCGAGAGCGTGAAGCGCACCGTCAGGTCGTCTACCCGCTCCACGTCCACCGCACGCCACAGGCTGGTCAGATCGGGCAGGCTAAAGACCTCCGGGTCTTTGAGCACATTGATGGTAAAGATTACGTCGTCTACCGTCACCTGCTGACCGTCGTGCCAATATTGGTCAGGACGCATATAGAACGTATAGGTCACTGCATCCTCTACCGTCCAGCGTTCGGCCAGGTCGGGCACAACGCGGCCATGCTTGTCGATACGCGTCAGCCCGCGGTAGAGCAGGCTGCACAGGTCCAGGTCGATATCGGTCGCATCGCACAGGAGCGGGTTGAGATACTTGGGGTTTCCTGCCACGCCTTCGCGAAAGACGCCCCCCTGATCTGGGACGAGAACGGTTGCCAGGCTGTAGGTGGAATAGCCCAGCAGGGTCGCCAATAGCAAAATCCCCGCTAGCGCAAGCAACACTTGCCAGCGGAGATGACGACCGATTGAAGCGGTAGGCGAAGCGGGGGCAAATGAACCGGACGAATGCAGTTGCTGCATAATTGATCAACAAGCCAGAGACCCCGCGCAGCCCTATGAGATCAACCGCGCTCTACCCGGAGGGATGCGCCAGGTGTTTGGGCTTACTCGAAGGCGACTGTGATCAACGCCAAAAGGCCAAAGATAGCGGCCAGGGTGAAGGTCAGGTTGAACAGGGTCTTTTCCATCCCGCGGCGGGTGCGGTAGATATCCGTGCCGCCGAACGCGCTGCCCAACCCGGTGCTGGTCTGCCCCTGGATCAAGATGACGACAATCAGTGCAAGGGCGACGATGTTGGTCGCGAGCATCATGAAACTGCTGAATTGCATGCCGGTTCTCCTCAAATCCGTCACACGCGGCTGGCTTGTGTCCAGGCCGCGGCCGGTTTCACAAAATCAATAAACCCGCCGCACAGTATAGCAAGCGCAGCGTGCATACACAAATCCCACAGGGGCGATCAAGGTTCGGCAGGCAGATCATACACATACAAGATGGGGGTGGCGTTGAGGTTGCGCTCCACCTGCCACTGCCCGTCAGGGTACAGCGCGTGCAGTGTCGGGATCAGCCCCACATCGGCAGGGGCCACCAGCACGCGCGCAGGGCTCGGCAGCCGTTCCGGCCACGTACCAGCCTGCACCTGGATGGCCTGTGCTGCCCTCGCCTCCCCTGCCAGCAGCCGCACCACGGGCTGCGTCAGGAAGCGCCCCAATTCCTCCTGCCCGTTGACGACAACCAACTGCACTTCCTCGCCAATATCGGCGGCGCGCCCTACCACACTCGCCAGGTCGCCGTCATTATGGGCAGCCTGATAATAGACAATCCAGGAGAACATTCCCGCGGCGACTGCCACGCCCAAAGCCAGATAGACCGTGGCCTGCAGCGTCCATGTGCCTAGCGTTTCCATCACCAACACGCGCAGCCTGTCGATCACATAGGCGACCGCCAACCCTGCCGCGGGCAAAAGGGGCAGCATGGCAGGCCAAAACGGCTGGGCAGGTGTCGTGATCGCGGCCGCGGCCAGCGCGCTCCCCAACCAGGTCACGATGATCCAGCCCATCAGCGTGTCCATGTTCAGCAGAAGGCTGCCCACCGCCAGCACCAAGAGCGGTGCAAGCAGGCTGGGCAACAAATGCTGATCGACGCTGATCAAGCCGCTTTGATCCGGCAGTTGGTTGAGTCCCAGCAGCGTCAGACGCAAGCGCGCGCCCAGTTGTGCCCATGCCGGAGGCCCGCCGCTCACACTCGCCACGCCCGCCCCATTCACGCCAGCCGCTTGCCAGGTCAACAGGTGAGAAAGCTCGCCGTCATGCCCGATCCAAAGGCCAAGCAGCGGAGCCGCGACGACTGCAACCCCAGCCAGCCATAGGCCAAAACCGGTCCATCCTGCGCCCTGCTGCACAGGCACCGCCGGGCCATCGCGCACCAACACCGCTTTCCCCGTCAACCAGCCGCGCTCCAACAACACCACCCCACACCAGGCCGCCAGCACAACCAGGGTAAAGCTCAGCCCCACCAGACCGTAATACCACACCCAGCCCAGACACAGACCGCTGACACCCAACAGCCAAGGCCGGTCGGTACGCAGCCCACGCAGCATGGCCCACAATGACAGCGTCCCCAATGCGACCCCTTCGAAGTGTATGGGAAGGCGCGCAAAGTGATAGACCGCGACCCCCACGCCCGCTAGCAGCGCAGCCATCAGCGCCACCCAGCGCCCATCGTCTTCGAATATTTCCCCAAACTCGCCCTGATGGGGTGCGCGGCGGAATAGCTCGGTCGCCGCCAGCCATGTGCTTACGACCATGACCAGCCCGGCAATGGTCCCGGCCAGCCGCGCGCCCATCAGCGCATCACGCGCCAGCCAGGTCGTGACCAGCGTCAGGATCAACGCCGGACGTGGCCGCGCCGCGCCATCGCCCCCGAGAAAGGGAACCGCCTCCCCATGCAGCAGCCGCTGCACCTGCAACCCTGTCTCAGCCGTATCCGTATCAACGCGCGCCGGTAGATCGCGCAGGTCAAAGGTATACAGCAGCGCCAGGATCACCAGCAGCACAGCCACCCCCTGCCAGTTCTGCCAGGGGCGCACATGCTCCACATAGCGCCGCGCATAGGTGACGCCGGGCGTGGCCCGGTTAAGGGCATAGCTCGCGCCCAAATAGGCCAGCACACCTGCCAACCACACCCCCCACAGCCAGCGCGGCTCTGGCCCGCGGCCCAACATGAACGCCGACACACCCGCCAGGATCACCGCCGCGGCCAGCAGGATCAGCGTCGCCAGCCGCCAGGGTCGCCGCTCGGCCTCCATATCCAGGCGCATGCGGCGGTAGAGCCGGTTGGTCTCCCCCGTCCACATCGGCGAAAGCAGGCCAAATCCCAACAGGCCGATCACGCTGAGCCACTGGGCAAAGGCCAGCAGGTCGGCGGGCAGCCAGCGTGTTGTACGGCGCAGGGCTGGGGAGAATGTCAGAAGCCAGCCGGGGTAGAAGTCGGCTAGCGTGCCGTGGTCAAAGAGATACTGGGCAAAGTAAACCAGCGCCACCGCTGCAGCCAAGGCCAGGAGGCGGAGCAATCTCACGATGTCTACCTTTCGTGCAGCTTGCGCCGGTGTGGACGCCGGGGAAGTGAAGTCCATGTCTAAAAAACAACCCGGTTGACCGAAACGACGCGACAACCGGGCTACCAATTTACCTGTGATCCCAGCCCATTCTGAGGGGCACGCGTGCTTGCCGCTCAAGCCACAGCCCATTGCAGCGTGCGACCGCTGTGCGCCCCTAACGGGTCGGCATCATATCTGTGATGCCGTTATGTGATGGATGTGCCGCTTAACGAGTATGGGTGGGTTCCGAAGCGCTTTCGGGCTGCACAGTGGCGTCTTGATCCGCCTTGGCGACCGGTGTATCCGACATCCCTTCACCGGCATTGCGGCGAAACTCACGGATGCCCCGGCCCACCGAGCCGAAAACCTCCGGCAGTTTACCAACGCCAAACAACATGATCACGATCACCAGGATCAAGATCAATTCAACAGGTCCAAAGTGGGGAATCATCAACTTCTCCTTGAGAATACAAACATCGGCAGCCGAAAGCCAGTTTCAGCGGCACTTCAGTGCGGCCATTATATCACCCTATGGAGGGGATGCAAACTGGCGCAGTTTGCTTCAGATTTCACCCCGGCTGTGCTAAAATTCAACTTATGCTGCAAGAGTTGAGCATTCGCAATTTCGCCATCATCGACGACTTGCACCTCTCCTTTGGTCGCGGGTTGAATATCCTCACCGGCGAGACAGGGGCAGGCAAGTCGATCATCATCGACGCCCTGGGGCTGCTGCTGGGGGACCGCGCCGCAGCCGAGTGGGTGCGCGCCGGGACGGAACTGGCCGAGATCGAGGCCGTCTTTTACCTTACGCCCGACAGCGAAATCAGCAAAGAGGTGCGCTGTATGCTGGAGGAACAGGGGTTGGACGAGCCGGACGCGCCCGACTGGTTGACCCTCAGCCGCGAGGTGCGCTTGAGCGGGCGCAACGTCTGCCGCGTCAATGGCCGCACCGTCAGCCTGCAAATCCTCAGCGACCTGGCCGGTCATCTGATCGACATCCACGGGCAGGGCGAACATCTCAACTTGCTCCGCCCGCGCACCCATATCCAACTCCTGGATCGCTATGGCGGGCTGCTGCCCCAACGCGAACAGATCGCCACCCTGGTGGCGAAACTGCGGAAGGTGCGATCCGAATTGCAGCGTCTGCGCCAGGACGCGCGCACGATGGCGCAGCGCATCGACCTGCTCAGTTTTCAGAGCGAGGAGATCTTCCAGGCGCGGCTGCGCCCTGGTGAAGACGAGGAATTGGAGGGCGAGCGCAGGCGACTTGGCAATGCCGAAGCCCTGCTCCAACTGGCCCAGACCGCCGCGGGCGCGCTCACCAGTGGCGGCGGCGATGTGCCCAGCGCGCTTGATATCGTGAGCGAAGCCGTGGGCCGCATGGAACGGCTGGCGCGTATCGACTCTGACATGCAATCCGCAGCAGATGAAGGGCAGGCCCTCTTGGAGCAGTTGAGCGACCTGGCGCGCCGCCTGCAGGACTACGCCGACCAGCTCGAATTTAACCCTGAACGGCTGCAGGAAGTGGAAGAGCGGTTGGAATTGATCGCCAACCTCAAACGCAAATACGGTGACACTATCGACCAGATCATCGCCTTTGGCGAGCGCGCCCAGGCCGAACTGGAAGGCCTGAGCAACTGGGAGGTGCGAACCGCCGAACTAGAGGAAGCCGAAGAAAAACTGCTGCGCGCCATCGGCAAACGCGCCGCCGAACTGAGCGAAGCGCGCCGCCAGGTGGGCGAACAACTGGCCCGCCAGGTTGAGGCCGAATTGGGTGACTTGCGTATGGAACGCGCCCGCATGGGTGTCTCGGTGCAGCAGACCGAACGCGCCGACGGGGCTTATTTGCCGGATGGGCGGCGCGTGGCCTTTGACGCCACCGGCGTCGACCAGGTGGAATTCCTGATCAGCGCCAACCCCGGCGAGCCGCTCAAACCCATGGCGCGTGTGGCCTCCGGCGGCGAAACGGCGCGATTGATGCTGGCGCTCAAGAGCGTGCTGGCCCATGCCGATGCCACGCCCACGTTGATCTTTGACGAGATCGACCAGGGGATTGGCGGCCGCGTGGGCGCGATCGTCGGCCAAAAACTCTGGGCGCTGACCGGCCAGCAGCCTGTCGATGGCGCCCAGACGGTTCCCCACCAGGTTTTGTGCATTACCCATCTGCCCCAACTGGCAGCCTTTGGCGATAAACATTTCACCGTCAACAAACAGGTCAACCAAGTCAACGGCGAAGAACGCACCAGCACCATCGTGCGCGATCTGGATGACGGGGCACGCGTCGAGGAATTGAGCCAGATGCTGGGCGCAGTGAGTGACGCCGGGCGGCGGTCGGTCAAAGAGATGATGGACGAAGTCGCCCGCGTCAAGAAAAACGCATGAACGCCATACAACGCACCACTGCTGATCTGACCCTGTGGGCGCGCTTGATCGCGCTCCTGTTCGCCTTCTGTCTATTCACGTTACCTGCCGCTGCGGCCCCGGTTTCCCAGACAGATCGCGCCACCGTCTATGTGCTGACATTCGAAGGCGCGGTCACACCTGTCTTAGAGGGTTACCTCGAACGCGCCATAGACGCCGCACAGACCAGCGGCGCAAACGCCATCATCTTGCAACTGGATACGCCGGGCGGCAGCGTCGAAGTCACCAAGTCGATCGTGCAGCAGATGTTGGCCTCTCCGGTCCCCATTGCCGTCTATGTAGCGCCTGCAGGCGCACGCGCGGGCAGCGCAGGCACGTTTATCACCCTGGCAGGCCACATCGCAGCCATGGCCCCTGGCACAAGCATCGGCGCTGCCAGCCCCGTCGACCTGGCAGGCGGCGACGTGGATGAAACCATGGCTGCCAAGATCCAGAACATTCTCAGCGCCGATATCGAAAACCTGTCGGCGCGGCGCGGGGAAGAGGCCACCGAGTGGGCCATCGCCGCCGTACAGGATGCCGCCGCCGCCACCGCCGACCAGGCGCTTGACCTGGGCGTGATCGACATCATCGCCGCCGACCTGCCCGACCTGCTGGCACAGATGGACGGGCGGATCGTCACCGTCGCCGGTCAGGAGGTTGTGTTGCAGACGGCCAACGCCGTTCAGCAGCCCCTGGACATGAGCGCAGCGCAGCGTGCCCTCAACTTCCTGGCCGACCCGAGCATCGCCGCCATCCTCATGAGCCTCGGCATTCTCGGCATCTTTGTCGAAATCCGCACGCCCGGTTTTGGCGTCCCCGGCATCCTAGGCATCATCTCCCTGCTGCTGGCCTTTTATGGCCTGGGGATGCTGGATGCCAACCTGGCCGGGCTGGCGTTGATGGCGGTCGCGCTGGCGCTGTTCATCGCCGAAGCCTTTACCCCAACCTTTGGCGTGCTGGCCCTGGGCGGTGCGGTCGCCTTTATTGTGGGCGGTGCGCTGCTCTTTGACACGCCCGGCATCCGCGTGCCCTGGACGACGCTGATCGTGCTGGCCGCAGCGCTGGGCGGCTTCACCGTCTTTGCAGGTGCAAAAGCCCTGGCTGCCCAACGCCAGCCCGCCTACCTGGGCGGCGAAGGGTTGATCGGACGCACCGCCACTGCCAAGTCCGCCTTCAGCGCGGGCGAAACCGGCAGCGTCTATGTGCATGGCGAATGGTGGAACGCCCGGCTCACCGAAGGCAGCCTTGACGAGGGCGAACAGGCGCGAGTCGTCGGGCGCGATGGCTACACCCTGATCGTCTCGCGCATCACTTGAGTGGCAGAATGGATCAACAGGACACCTGGCGACGCTTCCTGACCGACTACAATGAAGGCCTGGGGCTGGTCTACGAACGCTTCGTCTTAAACGACTTTCTGGAACAACTCTGTATCCAGCACGGGCTGGAGACGGTGCTGGAGGCTCCCTTATACGGCATGGCAGGCGTCAGCGGCATCAACGGGGTGGTCTTTGCGCGCCGCGGGCTGCGCGTCACTGCGGTAGACGACCAGCCGGAGCGCATCCAGGGGGTGCGGCGCATCTGGGCCGACGACCTGCGCCTCCCCATCGACTTGGTTCAGATCGACCCGCAAGCCTGGGATCATCTCCCCTTTCCCGACCGCAGCTTTGACCTGACCTGGCAGTGGGCCGGGCTGTGGTATCTGGCCGACCCCGCGGGGCTGCTGCGCGAGTTGGTGCGTACCAGCCGCAACCTGGTCTTTGTCGCCATGCCCAACAACATCCAAGTCGGCTATTGGATGCGCAAACTGCTGATCGACCGCGCCTTCTTCCAGCACCATGACGAACGCTGGACCGACATGCGGCTGATCCGGCGGCTGTTGCAAGACGCAGGCGTCGAGATCATCGATCAGGGGGTGCTGGATGTCCCCCCTTGGCCCGATACGGTCATGCCTGCCGCCGACGTACTCAAGCGGTTGGGCATCCGCAGCGCGCGGCTGGAGCGGCAGTTTACCGGCGACGGCTGGCAGTGGAACACTATGGCCCACTATCTGGGCAAGGAACCAGACCTGTATGATCGGGTGATGCGGTTTGCATGGCTGGACCGTGCGCCGCTGCCCTGGCAAGTTAAGAGTATTTGGGCGCATCATCGGTATCTGTTGGGCCGCGTCACGCCTTAGGTGATGCGGCAGGAGGATGGCATGATCGATCTCCCGCTGGCTCTTCTGCGCTTTGAACACAACATGCAGGCCATCAGCGCGCTGGTTGCTGCTGTAGATGAGACGCAGGCGCGCTGGAAACCCGCACCGGATGAATGGTCTATCCTGGAGGTGATCCACCACCTCTATGACGAGGAGCGCGAGGACTTTCGCCCCCGGCTGGATCTCACGCTCCATCACCCCGATTTGCCCTGGCCCCCGAACGATCCCATGGCAAAGGTGACCGAACGGCGTTACAACGAACAAGACCTGGACAAAACGCTAACCGCCTTCCAGAGTGAACGCGCCGCATCGCTGGCCTGGCTGGGCACGCTCACAGCCCCCGATTGGGCACGCAGCCACACCGTTTCACCAACCCGGACGCTGCGCGCCGGAGATCTGCTGGTCTCCTGGCTGGCCCATGACATGCTGCACCTGCGCCAACTCGCCGAGCTTCATTTCCAGTACACCGCGCACCTGGCCCAGCCCTATGGGGTGGACTATGCCGGTGAATTCTAGATTATTCGGTTCGGGCTAAACCGTGGCTGCGACCTGGCATTGGCATGCGACCGGCGACCCGCTCTATGTCTCGCTTGCCGCAGGCACTCTGACCATCAGCTTCGCAGGCCGATCCAGCGTCTCCTTTGACGGCGCAGGCCGCTTGCTGGGCGCTTGGTTTGAGGGGATCACCTACCGCCGCAGCCTGGACAACCGCATCCTGGCCAAGTGGATCGACCCTGATCAGCCTGGCACGCGCGCCCGCCGCTTTCTGCCCGAAGCGGAACGGCACGCCTTGATCGACCGCGCCTATGGCGCGGCGGCGCAGGTGGCAGACGGGATCGCCGCCGCTGCGCTCGACACCAGCAGCAGCCCCCCCGAATGGACACAGGCAGCCCAAGAGTGGCTGGCACGCGTGGCCGCCTGGTCTTGGCCGCGGCTGCAAGCCGACGCGCAACGCTTCCACACGATCTACAAACCCGTTTCCATCCTCCCGCCCGATCAATACCTGGCGTTGGTTTTGCAGGCAACCGAGGGCTGCTCCTATAATCGCTGTACCTTTTGCACGTTTTATCGAGATCGGCCCTTCCGCATCAAGTCCGCGGCAGAGTTCGCAGCCCACTGTGACCAGGTGCGCGATTTTCTGGGCGAGGGGATCAGCGTGCGGCGCTCGATCTTTCTGGCCGATGCCAACGCTGTGATCATCCCCCAGCGCGTGCTGCTGCCCATGTTGGATGCAATCCACGCGCGCTTTCCCATTCGCCCGCTTGGCGCGCCGCGCAGCACGACCTGGGAACTGGAAGGCATCTACGCCTTCATCAGCGCGCCGGATGCGCTGCGCAAAAGCGCAGACGACTTTGCCGCCATGCGGGCGCGCGGGGTGCGCCGTCTCTATGTAGGGCTGGAAACCGGGCACGACCCGCTGCGCGCCTTTCTCGCCAAACCGGGCAGCGCCGACAGCGTGGTCGAGGCAATAACGATCATGAAATCAGGCGGCATGGAGATCGGCATCATCCTGATGGTGGGCATTGGCGGCGAAACCTATCGCGACGCACACTTTGCAGACACTATCGAGACGATCCAGCGGATGCCGTTGGGCAGCGGCGACCTGGTCTATCTCTCGCCCTTTGTGGCCGATGAGCCGTCGCCCTATCTGCGAGCGATGGAGGACGCAGCCATTGCCCCGCTCGATGCCGCCGCGCTCAACGCAGAGGAACAACGGTTCAAGGCGGCGCTTGGCCCGTGGGCCGCGCGCCGCGGCGTGCGCGTCTCCCATTACGACGTGCGCGAGTTTATCTACTGACCCCTGCCGCCCTTCACGCAGGGAACACGCAACGGATCAAGGAGCATCATGGCGTTTCGTACCT